>NZ_JASCPO010000096.1:0-21572 GCF_029960145.1 Pseudomonas sp. PS01299
GAGCAAGCCCGCTCCCACATTGGATCTGCGGTGAACACAAATTGTGTGAACAACCGAGATCTACTGTGGGAGCGGGCTTGCTCGCGAAGGGGCCTCAATCCAGACCGAGTTTCTTCAGCCTGTAGCGCATCGAGCGAAACGACAGACTCAACCGCTGCGCCGCCGCCGTACGATTCCAGCGCGTTTCCTCCAGCGCCTGCAGGATCAGTTTGCGCTCGACGTTCTCCAGATAATCTTCAAGGTTATCGATTTGCGTCAGGTCGGCAATACCGCCCTCGACCGCGCAATTACCTTCGCTGAGACGTAAATCCGCGGCCTCGATCAACTGGTTTTCACACAGCGTGTGCGCCCGTTCGAGGACGTTTTCCAGCTCCCGCACATTCCCCGGAAAACGGTAACTCTTCAGCGCCTCAAGCGCCTGCGGGTGCAGACGGGCCGCCGCGCGGCCGCTGCCTGCCGCCAGACGCTGGAGCATCTGCGCAGCCAGCACTTCGATGTCATCGCGCCGTTCGCGCAGGGATGGCACGCGCAGTTCGATCACGTTCAAGCGGTAATACAGGTCCTGGCGAAAGCGTCCGGCGGCGACCTCGGCGTCGAGATCCTTGTGGGTGGCGCAAAGAATGCGCACATCGACCACCGCTTCCTGCTGGCCGCCGACGCTGCGCACGGCCTTCTCCTGAATCGCTCGGAGCAATTTCACCTGCATCGACAGCGGCAGGTCCGCCACCTCGTCGAGAAACAGGGTGCCGCCGTGGGCAGCCTGGAACAGTCCGGGTTTATCCTCGACTGCGCCGGTGAAGCTGCCCTTGCGATGGCCGAAAAACTCGCTTTCCATCAGTTCGGACGGAATTGCCCCGCAATTGACCGGCACGAACGGCTTGCTGGCGCGCGGCCCCTGTTCGTGGATCAGCCGCGCGACCAGTTCTTTGCCGCTGCCCGATTCGCCGCTGATGTAGACCGGTGCCTGACTGCGCGCCAATTTGTCGATCTGTTTGCGAAGGTCGCGCATGGGCTGCGAGTCCCCGAGCAGGCGCCGATCTATCGACGATGCGACGCCACCCGCCGCTGGCATGCGCAGTGCGGTGCTGACCAGTTCGCGCAGGCGCGTGAGATCAACCGGCTTGGTGAGGAAGTCGAAGGCGCCGGCCTTCAGCGCATTGATCGCTGTTTCCAGGCTGCCATAGGCGGTGATCATCGCCACCGGCAGTTGTGGATGACGTTGCTGGATGTGCTGCACCAGGTCCAGCCCCGTGCCGTCGGGCAGGCGCATGTCGGTCAGGCACAGGTCGAACGCATTGCGTTGCAACAGCGCCTGGGCTTCGCCGAGGTTGCGAGCACTGAAGGTGTCGAGTTTCATCCGTCCCAGGGTGATTTCCAGGAGTTCGCGGATATCCGGTTCGTCGTCGACGATGAGGATTTTTTGCCGTGGGCTCGTGTTCAACTTTGTTTCCGTCCGTGAGCAAAGGTGATGCGAAAGCAGCCGCCGCCTTGGCGTGGTTTGAAGTCTAGGCGCGCCTGGTTGCTTTCGCACAGCTCACGGGACAGATAAAGCCCAAGGCCGGTGCCTTGGCTGCTGGTGGTGAAGAACGGTTCGAACAGATGCGCCTGCTGATCGGACGGGACACCGGGGCCGTTGTCCTGTACTTCGAGCACCGCCAGCTGGCTGTCGGGGTCGACGAACAGCGCCAGCCAGACTTCGGCCTGCTGGTGCAGCAGGGCGCTGTGCCGCCAGCCGTTGCGTAACAGATTGTCGAGAATCTGCGTGAGCTGGTCGGGATCCATCAACGTGATGAAGTCCCCGGAATTGATCCGCAAATGAATCGACTGGCGCTCGCTCGCCTGCTCGCGGCTCTCGGCAACAAAGTGTTCCAGCCACGGTTTGAGATCCAGCCGTTGCGGAGCGCTTTGCTGGCGGCGCGACAGTTGCAGGACGTTTTCGATGACTCGGTTCATGCGCTGGGAGTGGTCTTGAATGATCTGCGTCAGACGCCGATCGGCGCTATCGAGTTCCTCGGACTCCGCCAATAGCTGCGCGGCATGACTGATGGCGCCCAGTGGATTGCGGATTTCATGGGAGATGCCGGCAGTCAGACGCCCCAGTGCGGCGAGTTTGAGCTGCTGGGCTTGCTGAGCGATTTGCGCCAGATCTTCGAGGAACACCAGGGTTTGCTGGTTGGGACTCTGGTCGAGGGCGATGAAGCTGGGTTGCAGTTCCAGGCCGTTGCCGGGGATCTTCAGGCTCTGCGGGCGCAGGGTCGGGTTGCTCAGCCACAGCTGCAGACGCTCGACTAATGCCGGCGAGTAGTCGCTGATCAAATGCCCTTCAAGATGCGACTGGGCCAACAGATTTTTCGCGCTGTGATTGGCCAGCTGTACCCGGCGCTGTTCGTCGAGCACCAGGATGCCGGTGCGCATGCGTTGCAGAATCAGGGCGTTGAGGGCTTCAAGACTGGTGACTTCGCTGGCACGCTGTTCGGCGAGATTTTCGCTGACTTCCAGACGCCGGATCAGGCCCTGGACCAGCAGCGATGCGGCAAAACACAAAGCGCCGAGGGTCCCGGCTTGCAGATAGTCATTGGCGCTCAGGGGGTGACTGAAGCCCAGCAGAAAGCTGGAGCCGACAATGCCGAGTGCGCCGATGGCGGCAATCAGCAGGCCGATGCGCCGGCGCAGCAGGGTGTTGGCGATCGCCACCGAGACAATCAACAGGTTGCCGATGGCGCTGGCCACGCCGCCTGCCGCGTAGAACAGGCCGCACAGCAACAGCACATCGACCAAGGCCAAGGTGAACAACTGCGCCGGGCGGCGGGTGTTCTCCAGAAACACCACCAGCAGAATGTTCAGCACCAGATACAACCAACTGCCGCTGCGCAGCAGATCGTCGTCGGCTGACGTCAGCAGGCGGTTGTCCATGTTGCTGGAGATCAGCAGCACCAGCGTGATGCCGACGCTCAAACGGTAGAGATGATACAGGCGCAGCAGGCGCTGCGCTTGTTTACGGTCGGCGTTGGCGACCTCAGCGATCACTGGCACCCGGGCCTTGCTCAAGGTGAGCCTGGCTGCAATACCATTGTTGCTGAAGGTTCAACGCGCGGTCGCGGGGCAGGTGCACGCCGCAGTGAGCGCAGCGCACCATCGGCGCGGCGTCTTGCTCGCGGGGCGATTGGGCAGACGAGGCGGGCGCCTTGAATTTGCGCCACAGCCATACCGCAGCGAAAATCAGGACAATCCAGAACAGTAAACGAAGCATGATGGGCGGCTTTTCGGCTAATGATTCGGCAGTTTAGCCAAGGCGCCGGCAAGCGCACAGACTATTAATGCGCAGCCATGAAAAAGGGAGATCCGCAGATCTCCCTTTTTTGTAACGCCCGGTGTGATCAGTCGAACACGCCGAAGGTCATGTAGCTGAACCACGAACGGTCATCGTTGTTGCCTGCGGCTTCGTGATGTTCTTCTTCGATCACGTCACCGTTTTCGTCTTTAGGCTTGAGCTCGTTCGGAATCGCGTCTTTCGCGTCCTGGAACTGCTTCTGCACGTCCTGGTTGGCGCGGGTTTCTCCCGGCGGCAGCGGTGGACGCGATTCGATCAGACCCAGCGTCGCTTTGCTCAGGAACGAGCGGTTGTCGGCTTCGGCGACCGATGGCACGAACTGACCGTCCTGCAGGCTTGGGTGGTTCGGGTAGTTGAGCTTCAGGGTTTCCAGACTGGTGGCGGCCAGATCGTCCAGGTGCAGACGCTGGTAAGCCTCGGTCATCACCGCAAGGCCGTCGCCGACCGATGGGGTTTCCTGGAAGTTTTCCACCACGTAACGGCCACGGTTGGCAGCGGCTACATAAGCCTGACGGGTCAGGTAGTAGTCGGCGACGTGGATTTCGTAGGCCGCCAGCAGGTTGCGCAGGTAGATCATGCGCTGCTTGGCGTCCGGCGCGTAGCGGCTGTTCGGGTAGCGGCTGGTCAGCTGTGCGAACTCGTTGTACGAGTCGCGGGCAGCGCCCGGGTCACGCTTGGTCATGTCCAGCGGCAGGAAGCGCGCCAGCAGGCCGACGTCCTGGTCGAAAGAGGTCAGACCTTTCAAGTAGTACGCGTAATCCACGTTCGGATGCTGCGGATGCAAACGAATGAAACGCTCGGCGGCGGACTTTGCAGCTTCCGGTTCGGCGTTCTTGTAGTTGGCGTAGATCAACTCCAGCTGTGCCTGATCGGCGTAGCGACCGAACGGATAACGCGACTCCAGGGCCTTCAGCTTGGCTGTGGCGCTGGTGTAGCTGTTGTTGTCCAGGTCAGTCTGAGCCTGCTGATACAGCTCGGCTTCGCTGAGGTTTTCGTCTACGACTTCCTTCGATGAGCAAGCAGCGGTCAATGCGAGGATGGCGATCAGCAGCAGGTGTTTCACTTGCATGGCGGCTTGCGTCCCTATGACGGCCGCTGTCTTGGGCGGGGCCGTCCTGTTATGATGAGCGCCCCGTTGAAAAGCCTCGGGGCAAAAGACGCCGTATTTAACCACAAGCGCGCAGCCGAAACCAAAGGCTGTGCCGACGCCAGTCAGAGCATGTCCGATAAAATTGAACTTCGCGCAGAGGTGCCGTCCGATTTGGGCGGCCAACGCCTCGATCAAGTCGCCGCCCAACTCTTCGCTGAGCACTCACGCTCGCGCCTTTCCGCCTGGATCAAAGAAGGTCGCCTGACTGTGGACGGGGCGGTCATCCGCCCGCGCGACATCGTGCACGGCGGTGCCATTCTTGAGCTGACTGCCGAGCAGGAAGCCCAGGGCGAGTGGATCGCCCAGGACATCGAGCTCGACATCGTCTATGAAGACGACGACATCCTGGTGATCAACAAGCCTGCGGGCCTGGTGGTGCACCCGGCTGCTGGCCACGCTGATGGCACCTTGCTCAATGCCTTGCTGCACCACGTGCCGGACATCATCAATGTCCCGCGCGCCGGTATCGTGCATCGCCTGGACAAGGACACCACCGGTCTGATGGTGGTGGCCAAGACCATTCAGGCGCAGACCAAGCTCGTTGCCCAGCTGCAAAGCCGCAGCGTCAGCCGGATCTACGAGTGCATCGTGATCGGTGTCGTGACCGCCGGGGGCAAGATCAACGCCCCGATCGGCCGTCATGGTCAGCAGCGCCAGCGCATGGCAGTGATGGAAGGCGGCAAGCCGGCCGTCAGTCACTACCGCGTGCTGGAGCGTTTCCGGTCCCACACGCATGTGCGGGTCAAACTGGAAACCGGCCGCACCCACCAGATTCGCGTGCACATGTCGCACATCAACTTCCCGTTGGTCGGCGACCCGGCGTACGGCGGTCGTTTCCGCATTCCGCCTGCCGCGAACCCGACCATGGTCGAGTCGCTCAAGCACTTCCCGCGTCAGGCCCTGCACGCACGTTTCCTCGAGCTGGATCATCCGACCACCGGTGAGCGCATGAGCTGGGAATCGCCGCTGCCGGAAGATTTCGTCTGGCTGCTGACCCTGCTCAAGCAGGATCGCGAGGCATTCGTCGGATGAACTGGCTGACGCCGGACTGGCCTGCGCCGGCCAGCGTCAGGGCCTGTGTCACCACCCGCGAGGGGGGTGTCAGCGAGGCACCGTTCGACAGCCTCAATCTGGGTGATCATGTCGATGATCGCCCGGATGCAGTCGCCGAGAATCGTCGGCGTCTGACCGAACACTTCTCTATACAGCCTGCCTGGTTGCAGCAAGTACACGGGATTGCCGTGGCCCATGCTGATCCGGGCGTGGTTGCCACCGCCGATGCCAGTTGGACGGCGACTCCCGGGATTGCCTGCACGGCGATGACCGCAGATTGTCTGCCGGCATTGTTCTGCAACCGTGCCGGTACTCGCGTCGCGGCGGCTCACGCTGGTTGGCGCGGTTTGGCGGCGGGCGTACTGGAAGCCACTCTCGATCATCTCGACACCGCTGCGGCGGACATACTGGTCTGGCTCGGCCCGGCCATTGGCCCGAAAGCCTTTGAAGTCGGCCCGGAAGTACGCGAAGTCTTTGTCAATCAATTGCCGGAAGCGGCAGCAGCCTTCGTGCCCAGCCACAATGCTGGCAAGTTCATGGCCGACATCTACCTGCTGGCGCGCCTGCGCCTGGCTGAACGCGGTGTCACTGCGGTTTATGGCGGCGGTTTCTGCACCGTGACCGATCCACGCTTCTTTTCTTACCGCCGTGCGTCGCGCACTGGCCGTTTCGCCTCCCTTGTCTGGCTCACCCGCTAGACTTGCCTGACCTGAATCAACTCGCTGACGCTTGAATCTCCCAGAATCGACCGCATCTACAGTGGTATCTGGCAGGTTTCTTTATTCAGGATGGTTTTTAGGTCCGGCCTGCTCAAAAGGAAGGTGACCCCATGCGTATAGACCGTTTAACCAGCAAATTACAGTTGGCGTTGTCCGACGCCCAATCCCTGGCCGTTGGCCACGATCATCCGGCCATCGAGCCGGCGCACTTGATGCAGGCCATGCTTGAACAGCAGGGTGGTTCGATCAAACCCCTGTTGATGCAAGTCGGCTTCGACGTCAACAGCTTGCGCAAAGAGCTGACCAAAGAGCTCGACCAATTACCGAAAATCCAGAACCCGACCGGCGACGTCAACATGTCGCAGGATCTGGCGCGTCTGCTCAATCAGGCTGATCGCCTGGCTCAGCAGAAGGGCGACCAGTTCATTTCCAGCGAGCTGGTGCTGCTCGCCGCGATGGACGAGAACAGCAAGCTCGGCAAACTGCTGCTCGGTCAGGGCGTGAGCAAGAAAGCCCTGGAAAACGCGATCAACAACCTGCGCGGTGGTGAGGCGGTAAATGACGCCAACCACGAAGAGTCGCGTCAGGCGCTGGATAAATACACCGTCGACCTGACCAAGCGCGCCGAAGACGGCAAGCTCGATCCGGTGATCGGCCGTGACGACGAAATTCGCCGCACTATTCAGGTTCTGCAGCGTCGCACCAAGAACAACCCGGTGCTGATTGGCGAGCCTGGCGTGGGTAAAACCGCGATTGCCGAAGGTCTGGCCCAGCGCATCATCAACGGCGAAGTGCCGGACGGCCTCAAGGGCAAACGTCTGCTGTCGCTGGACATGGGCGCGCTGATTGCCGGTGCCAAGTATCGCGGTGAGTTCGAGGAACGCCTGAAAGCGCTGCTCAATGAGCTGTCGAAGCAGGAAGGGCAGATCATTCTGTTCATCGACGAATTGCACACCATGGTCGGCGCCGGTAAGGGCGAAGGCTCGATGGATGCCGGCAACATGCTCAAACCGGCACTGGCGCGCGGTGAGCTGCACTGCGTCGGCGCTACCACGCTCAACGAGTATCGCCAATATATAGAGAAGGATGCGGCGCTTGAGCGGCGTTTCCAGAAAGTCCTGGTGGACGAGCCGAGCGAAGAAGACACCATCGCCATCCTGCGTGGCCTCAAGGAGCGTTATGAGGTTCACCATAAAGTGGCGATCACTGACGGCGCGATCATCGCCGCGGCCAAGCTCAGCCATCGCTATATCACTGACCGGCAGTTGCCGGACAAGGCCATCGACCTGATCGATGAGGCTGCCAGCCGTATCCGCATGGAGATCGACTCCAAGCCGGAAGTGCTGGATCGTCTGGAACGTCGTTTGATTCAGCTCAAGGTTGAATCCCAGGCACTGAAGAAAGAAAGCGATGAAGCGGCGATGAAACGCCTGGAAAAACTCCAGGAAGAAATCGTTCGCCTCGAGCGTGAATATTCGGATCTGGAAGAAATCTGGAACTCGGAAAAAGCCGAGGTACAGGGTTCGGCGCAGATTCAGCAGAAGATCGAGCAGTCGCGTCAGGAACTGGAAGCGGCGCGCCGTAAAGGCGACCTCAACCGCATGGCCGAATTGCAGTACGGGGTGATCCCGGATCTGGAACGCAGCCTGCAAATGGTCGATCAGCACGGCAAGAGCGAAAACCAGCTGCTGCGCAGCAAGGTGACCGAAGAGGAAATCGCCGAAGTCGTTTCGAAGTGGACCGGTATTCCGGTGTCGAAAATGCTCGAAGGCGAGCGCGACAAGCTGATGAAGATGGAAAGCCTGTTGCATCAGCGTGTGATTGGTCAGGACGAGGCAGTGGTTGCGGTCGCCAACGCGGTACGCCGCTCGCGTGCCGGGCTGGCGGATCCGAATCGTCCAAGCGGCTCGTTCATGTTCCTCGGCCCGACCGGTGTCGGTAAAACCGAGCTGTGCAAGGCGCTGGCCGAATTCCTCTTTGATACTGAAGAGGCGATGGTGCGGATCGACATGTCCGAGTTCATGGAGAAACATTCCGTGGCACGGCTGATCGGTGCGCCACCAGGCTACGTCGGCTATGAGGAGGGTGGTTACCTGACCGAAGCGGTACGCCGCAAGCCTTACTCGGTGATCCTGCTGGACGAGGTCGAGAAGGCACATCCGGATGTGTTCAACATCCTGCTGCAGGTGCTGGAGGATGGGCGTCTGACCGACAGTCACGGGCGCACGGTGGATTTCCGCAATACCGTGATCGTCATGACCTCGAACCTCGGTTCGTCGCAGATCCAGGAACTGGTCGGTGACCGTGAGGCCCAGCGTGCAGCGGTGATGGACGCGCTGACGTCGCACTTCCGTCCGGAGTTCATCAACCGGGTCGACGAAGTAGTGATCTTCGAGCCATTGGCGCGGGATCAGATCGCGGGCATTACCGAGATCCAGTTGGGCCGTCTGCGCAGTCGTCTGGCCGAGCGCGAGCTGAAGCTGGAACTGAGCCCGGAAGCGATGGACAAGCTGATTGCCGTTGGTTACGACCCGGTTTATGGCGCACGCCCACTCAAACGTGCGATCCAGCGCTGGATCGAAAACCCGTTGGCGCAGTTGATCCTGTCGGGGCATTTCCTGCCGGGCGATACAGCAACCGGCAAGGTCGTGAACGACGAAATCGTTTTCGACTGAGCGGCAACGCCAATGAAATAAGGAAGGCCTCGCTTTGCGAGGCCTTTTTTTCGTTAGGCTGTTGAAGTCTAAGGAAAAGGCTTGTAAAGTGCGCCCCGCAGTCAGTCACCCGCAGCATCTCAGCTCACTGAGCTGAAATCTGAAATAAGTTGCAAATCATTAACTTGAAAGCGATTTAGGGGGTTGACAGAGGTGTTCTAGGTTGTAGAATAGCGCGCCTCAGACACACGAACGCAGCGATGCGAACGGAAGTCTAAGAGCTGTAAGTTTCACCGTTGTAAATTGAAATATGTAGTTCCGTGATAGCTCAGTCGGTAGAGCAAATGACTGTTAATCATTGGGTCCCAGGTTCGAGTCCTGGTCACGGAGCCAATTTCAAACCGGGGTATAGCGCAGTCCGGTAGCGCGCCTGCTTTGGGAGCAGGATGTCAGGAGTTCGAATCCCCTTACCCCGACCATTTTTGGGTCGTTAGCTCAGTTGGTAGAGCAGTTGGCTTTTAACCAATTGGTCGTAGGTTCGAATCCCACACGACCCACCATTTTTGAAACCAGGTAACACTGGGATCGAATCTTAAGATCAGAGGCCAAAAGCGCTGATCGAAGAAGGCGATCTTTGAAAGGTCGCCTTTTTTTTACCGGGGTATAGCGCAGTCCGGTAGCGCGCCTGCTTTGGGAGCAGGATGTCAGGAGTTCGAATCCCCTTACCCCGACCATATTAAAAATCCTCGTATCGAAAGATACGGGGATTTTTTTTGTCCTCGCGAAAGACAATTCCCTTCAAGTCATCGTACAACTTGCCGATAGCCCGCTAACGAGAGGGGACTGCCGCTGTTCGCCCCTTCAATCTGGCCAATACAAGAATAAGGGCGTCCGTCATGTTGCTTCGTCAGTTGAATATTGCTCCACGTGCCGCACTGGGTTTCGCCCTGATCGCGGTCCTGGTGGCGTTGCTTGGGGTATTCGCCTTGGGGCAAATGTCGAGCATCCGTGACAGTGAGGTCGCGGTAGAGAGCCAGTGGCTGCCGAGCATTCGCGGCGGTGACGAGATTCGCGAGCTGATGTTGCGGATCCGCACGATTTCCCTGCGCATGGCGCTTGATCAGGATCCGCAGAACGTCGCGACTTACCGCAGCCAGATGGATACCCGCGACAAGGAGCTGAGCGAGAAGATCGCCGCCTACGACAAACTGGTCACCACGCCGGAAGGCCAGCAGCTCTATGACCAGTTCAAAACAACCTTCGCCGCGTACCGCACCGGCATCGCGCAATCCTTCACCCTGGCCGATCAAGGCCAGCGTGACGAGCTGACCAAACTGTTGCTGGTTGATATGAAGACCGTGGTCGACGGCTCCGGCAAGCAGCTCAATGACCTGGCGGATCTGTTCGCCAGGCAGGTTGCTGCGGAGAGCCAGAAATCCGCTGACCACTACCAGACCTCACGCACCATCGTCAGTCTGTTCATCGCGCTGGCGGCGCTGGCCACGGTGGCGCTGGCGATGTTGCTCACCCGCAGCATCGTCCGTCCGCTGAGCACCGCCGTCAGCGCTGCCGAAAGTGTGGCCGGGGGCGACCTGACCCGACCGATCGAAACCCACGGTAACGATGAAGTCAGCCGCTTACTCAAGGCCTTGGCAACCATGCAGCAGAACCTGCGGGAAACGCTGCAAGGCATCAGCGGTTCGGCCACGCAATTGGCCACCGCTGCCGATGAGCTCAACGCGGTGACGCTCGACAGCACACAAGGCCTGCAGCAGCAGAGCAACGAAATCGAACAGGCCGCCACGGCGGTCAATGAAATGACCACGGCGGTTGAAGAAGTCGCGCGCAACGCGGTGTCGACGTCCGATGCCACCCGCCAATCCAGTGAGTCGGCGCAACTGGGGCAGGCGCGGGTCAGTGACACCGCGTCGGCCATCAATGCGCTGGCCAGCGACGTGCAGCACACCGGCGAGTTGGTGCAATCGCTGGCCAACCAGTCACAGGACATCGGCAAAGTGCTGGATGTCATCCGTGCGATTGCCGAGCAGACCAACCTGCTTGCGCTCAACGCGGCCATTGAGGCAGCACGCGCAGGGGAGAGCGGACGCGGTTTTGCGGTGGTTGCCGATGAGGTGCGGGCGCTGGCCTATCGCACTCAGCAATCGACGCAGGAGATCGAGCAGATGGTGCAGGGCATGCGCACCGGTTCAAGCCTGGCGCTGGATTCGATGCAGGCCAGCGCTGCGCGGGCCACATCCACGCTGGCGTTGGCTGAGCGCGCGGGGGAGGCGCTGGAAACCATCACCGCGTCAGTGCATGAGATTCATGAGCGCAATCTGGTGATTGCCAGTGCGGCGGAGGAGCAGGCGCAAGTTGCGCGGGAAGTGGATCGTAATCTGGTGAACATTCGCGACCTGTCGGTGCGTTCGGCAGCGGGTGCCGATCAGACCAGCGCGTCGAGTCACCAACTGTCGCAACTGGCCAACGCGCTGCAAGGCATGGTACGGCGCTTCCAGCTCTGATGTGCAGAGATCGATTGCTGGATTTTTGAGCTGCGCAAAACAGTGTGGGAGCGGGCTCGCTCGCGAAAAGCGGTGTATCAGTCGACATGAATGTTGAATGACACAACCTCTTCGCGAGCAAGCCCGCTCCCACAGTTTTAGATCAATGCAGCTTCAAGCGTGGCTCGGTGCCGCGACCGATCTTGCTGCCCAGCATCAGCATCGCCGTGCGGAACGGTCCGTACAGTGCCATCTGGTGCATGCGGTACAGCGACACGTAGAACATCCGCGCCAGCCAGCCCTCCAGCATCACACTGCCGGTCAGGTTACCCATCAAGTTACCCACAGCCGAAAAACGCGACAGCGAAATCAGCGAGCCGTAGTCGGTGTATTTGTACTCCGGCAGGGTTTTGCCCTCGATACGCAGCTTCAGCGATTTGGCCAGCAACGACGCCTGTTGGTGCGCGGCTTGCGCACGCGGCGGCACGTTGCGATCCGAACCCGGCTGCGGGCAGGCGGCGCAGTCACCGAAGGCGAAAATGTTTTCGTCGCGGGTGGTCTGCAGCGTCGGCAGCACTTGCAGCTGGTTGATGCGGTTGGTCTCCAGGCCGTCGATGTCCTTGAGGAAACCCGGCGCGCGAATCCCGGCAGCCCAGACTTTCAGGCTGGCCTTGATCACGTTGCCATCGGCGGTGATCAGGCTGTCGGCGGTCACTTCGCTGACCGAAGCGTTGGTCATCACATTGACCCCGAGTTTCTCCAGAGTCTTGTGCACCGGGCCGCTGATGCGCTCCGGCAGGGCTGGCAACACCCGTGGGCCGGCTTCGATCAGGGTGATGTGCATGTTTTCCGGTTTGATTCGGTCCAGACCGTAGGCCGCCAGTTCGTGTGCGGCATTGTGCAGTTCTGCCGCCAGCTCGACACCCGTGGCGCCGGCCCCGACGATCGCCACACTGATCTGCTCGATCACATCGGTCTGCCCGGCATGCGCGCGCAGGTAGTGGTTGAGCAACTGCTGGTGGAAGCGTTCGGCCTGTTTGCGGGTGTCGAGGAACAGGCAGTGCTGCGCTGCGCCCTGGGTGCCGAAATCGTTGGTGGTGCTGCCGACGCTGATCACCAGCGAGTCGTAGGCCACTTCACGCGCAGGAACCAGTTCCACGCCGTTTTCGTCGTAGGTGGCGGCCAGCTGGATTTTCTTCTGCGCGCGATCAAGCCCGCTCATGCGTCCCAGCTGGAACTCGAAGTGGTTCCATTTCGCCTGGGCAACATAGTTGAGTTCATCCTCGGAAGAGTTCAGCGATCCGGCGGCCACTTCGTGCAGCAGGGGCTTCCAGATGTGCGTGAGGTTCGCGTCGACCAGCATCACACTGGCCGTGCCGCGCTTGCCCAGAGTCTTACCCAGACGGGTAGCCAACTCCAGACCGCCGGCGCCGCCGCCGACAATGACAATACGATGGGACATAGGGATCACTCGCAAGGTTTTTAAAGGAAATCGGTGCAATCACCTTCGCGAGCGCAATGCTGCTCATAGCGTCAGGTAACTGATAAGTCGGCTCAGCAGGCCCAGACCAATGGTCACTGCCAGCACCAGCACCAGGAGCATCCACGGCCGAAAAGGCCGGCGCTCGACACGGTGTTGGGACAGTTGCAGGTACTCTTCGACATGCTTTTGGTCTTCGGGGTTCAGGCGGCTGGTCATAAAGGCCTCGTCAGGTAGACGTTGCTGAATGTGCAGAAGCTACAGCGGTTTTCAACCGGGGTTGAACGCAGCATAGCCGCTGTCCGGAACCGGTTCGACAGACACACCGTCGTCGAGGCGAATGATCCCGCTTTGTAACACCCGCGCGGTTATTCCGCCATGCCCGCGCACCGCTTGAAAGGTGCCGGGACCGAGGTTGTTTTGCAGGCGCGCGCAGGGCTGGCACCAACCGGTGGTCTCGAATATTGCCTGACCGATGCGAAAGCGCCGACCCTTGAGACTAAACAGATTGATACCGCTGATGACCAGATTGCGCCGCAGGTCTTCAGGCCTCACGGGTTGATCGTCAGGCCGGCCCATCAACGCGCTGATGACCGCCAGGTGTTCGAACTGAATCAACGTTACTTGCCGTGCGTTGCGTACACCCGGGCGGGCGTGATCGCCGGTCAACCCCGCTTCGAGCCGTGCCTCGACGGCGTCTAGCTCGATCATCGGGCCGCGAGACTCGGGGCGCACGCCGATCCAGCGTACGCGGCCGGTCTGCGGCACGTCGGCGATCAACTGCTGTAGCGGCGTCACAGGCTGATCCCGACATCGAAGACGATACTGCGACCGAGGTTGCTGCGCAGAAAGTCCGGCGCATCGGGATGGGCGAACAGCACCCGGGCGAAGGTCGGGCCGACCAGCGACAGCGAGCGCCAACCCTGACGCAGATACTCGGTCGGCGGTGGAAAATGGCTGTTGAGGTCCAGCACCTCGCGCTTGAGGCTGGCGAAGGCGATGATGTCCAGTTCGCCCAGATCCATGCCGCGTTCCTTGTAGTTGTGCGCTTTTTTGCGCAAGGTCGGCGCCAGTCGCAGTAAGAATTCATTGGCCGGGATCCGCCGTGGCTTGGCTTCACGACGCACCAGTTGGCTGAGGGAGAACGCACTGCGGCGGCGTTGCAGTTCATCGCGCCATTCGTCGTTGAGTCGGCGGCCTTCATCGAGAACGAAGAACACTTCGAAATTGGCATCGCGAAACAGCACGTCCGGCGGCTCGCCGGCGGGGGCGAACTCATCGGCACGGTAGGGAATGTTCAAGCCTTGCAGCAGGCGCTGGCAGACCCAACGCTCACGCTCCCATTTGCGGGCATTGGACAGGAACGCGTTGGCTTGCTCGGCCGCAATGGTCAGCAGGCGTAAGTAATCTGAGTCATCCATAGGCCAAGCTTAGCGTTCAAATGCGACAAGCAGAAAGCTTTGCATCGGCTGATGCCCGGAAGAGGGCGGTGTAGACTCCGATGAAGGAATCAAACCCATGGAGAAGGTAAGGGATTCATGATCGGTGCAGAACTGCTGTCGTCGACGAGCCTGACACTCGGCTGGTTGATTTACCTGCCGGTGTTGTTGTGGGCGATCTGTCGTGCGCCGTGGGTCGAGTTGTTCACTGACAGTCGCCGCCAGCATCTGCTGTTCGGCACTGTGTTCGCCTTGTTTCTGCTGTGGATGGTGCGCAGGGATTTCGACACCGGGGTTTCTTATCACTTCATCGGCATGACCGCCGTGACGTTGCTGCTCGACTGGCCGCTGGCGATCATCGGCGGGCTGGTGGCGCAGCTCGGGCTGGTGTTGCTCGGGCGCCAGGATCTGGCGGCGGTCGGGGTCAACGGTACGTTGCTGATCCTGTTGCCGGTGTTGATCACCGAGTGCGTGGCGATCCTCGTCGAGCGCGCCCAGCCGCGTAATCCGTTTGTGTATATCTTCTGTTCCGGGTTCTTTGCCGCAGCGTTGTCCGCATTGCTGTGTCTGACGCTGAGTCTGGGCCTGCTGTGGTACGACGGTCTGTTTGCCATGCCGGAATGGCTGGAAGATTTCATCGGCTACCTGTGGCTGCTGATCTTTCCCGAAGCGTTCATCAACGGCATGGTGATCAGCGCGCTGGTGGTGTTCAGCCCCGAGTGGCTGGAAACCTTCAACCGCACCCGCTACCTTTCGGCGCCCTGGAAGGACGACGATCCCAAGTCTTGATCCACATCAAATCCGTCATCCACGCGGCATTTCATGCTCGGCCAAATTCCTTCAGGAGCAGCGGCATGAGTGTTTACGAGTGGGCGAGGCAGGAGACCCGGCAGAGTCTGGACATGGCGCTGGAGGTGGGCTTCGATCCGGGCCTGAGTTTGCGCGCCTTGCTCAGCGCGGTGGTGCAACAGAGCAAGACGGTGCGCAACGCCGAAGACCTGGCCGACGAGTTGCGCTTTCTCGCGGAAAACCTCGACGACGATCAGGACTACGGCTTCATGCGGCCCTGATCGCGATCAGTGACGCGGGTCGAAATCGCCGGAGAACATTTCGTCTTCGGCATCCGGGGCGACCGGAATCTTGTGCTCTTCGGACGCCCAGGCGCCGAGGTCGATCAGCTTGCAGCGATCGGAGCAGAACGGGCGGAATTTGTTCTCGGGGGTAAATTCCACGGGGGCGCCGCAGGTTGGGCATTCGACGGTTGTAGGGCTCATGACTGGCCTCCGGATAAAGTCAGGTAAAAGTGATGCAGGCGCTCGACTTCGCTGTGCAACGAGGCGAGGTCGCGGTCGTTGACCACCACATCATCGGCACGGCTCACGCGGTCTTCACGGCTGGACTGGGCCTTGAGGATCGCCTGGACCTGCTGTTCGCTGGTCTGGTCACGCTGCAAGGTGCGTTCGATCTGCAGTTGTTGCGGGGCGTCGATCACCAGGATGCGCTGGGTCATCGCGTATTGCCCGGATTCGATCAGCAGCGGCGACACCAGAATCGCATAAGGCGATTTTGCCAGCGCCAGATGGTGAGCGATTTCCTCGGCGATCAACGGATGCAGCAGGGCTTCGAGCCAGCGGCGTTCTTCAGGCACTTCAAAGATCAACTTGCGCAGGGTCGCACGGTCCAGCGTGCCATCGGCTTGCAGGACACCGGAACCGAAGTGTTCAGCAATCTTCGCCAGTGCCGGGCGCCCCGGCTCGACCACCCAGCGCGCCGCGTGGTCGGCGTCGACCACATGGATCCCGAGATCGATGAAGTGCTGGGCCGCGGCGCTTTTGCCGCTGCCGATGCCGCCGGTCAGGCCGAGAATCCAGGGTTTTTCCACAGGGGTATTCATTTCAAACCGACAAACTGCCAATAGAAGTCGGTTATTTGACCACCCCAGAGCAAGGCAATCCAGCCGGCAATTGCCAGATACGGGCCGAAGGGCATCGGCGTCGAGGTTTTCTGCTCACGCAGACGTAGCAGAATCACTCCGACAATCGCCCCCACCAGCGACGACAGCAGGATTGTCAGCGGCAGAATCTGCCAGCCGCCCCAGGCCCCGAGCAGCGCCAGCAGCTTGAAATCGCCGTGGCCGATGCCGTCCTTGCCGGTCAGCAGCTTGAACAGCCAGAACACCGACCACAGCGCCATGTAACCGGCCACCGCACCCCACAACGCCGCGTGCAGCGAGACGAACAGCCCGAAACTGTTGACGATCAGCCCCAGCCACAACAACGGCAACACCAGCACATCGGGCAGCAGTTGATGTTCGGTGTCGATCAGGCTCATCGCCAGCAGCCCCCAGGTAAGGACGATCAACAGGCCCGCCGGCCAGCCGAAACCCAAATGCCAGGCAACGAATGCCGAAAGCAGGCCGCAGGCCAGTTCGGTCAGGGGATAACGTTTGCTGATGGGCGCGGCACACGCCGAACAGCGTCCGCGCAGCACCAGGTAACTGAGCAGCGGAATGTTTTCCCAAGCCCGAATCCGGTGGCCGCAGTGTGGGCACTGGGAGTGCGGCAGCATCAGGTTGTAGGTCGGCAGTGGCGTTTCGGTCGGCAGGCCGAGGACGTCCTGCGCCTGCTGGCGCCAATCGCGCTCGAGCATTCTCGGCAGGCGCCAGACCAGTACGTTGAGGAAACTGCCGACCACCAGACCCAACAGCAGGGCGGTGCACACAAAGGCCAGCGGATACAGACTGAAGAGTTCGTCGATAGGCATGTCAGATCGCTGAGCCAAGCTGGAAGATCGGCAGGTACATGGCCACGACCAGCCCGCCGACGATGACCCCGAGCACCACCATGACGAACGGCTCCATCAGGCTGGTGAGGTTGTCGACCATGTTATCCACTTCCTCTTCATAAAAACCGGCGACCTTGTCGAGCATGTCATCCAGCGCGCCCGATTCCTCACCGATGGCGGTCATCTGCACCGCCATGTTGGGGAAGACTCCGGTGCTGCGCATGGAAAAATTCAGCTGCATGCCGGTGGCGACGTCCTGACGGATGCGCAGCACCGCGCGTTTGAACACCACGTTACCGGTGGCACCCGCCACCGAATCCAGTGCCTCCACCAGCGGTACGCCAGCGGCAAAGGTAGTCGACAGAGTGCGGGCGAATCGCGCCACTGCCGATTTGTACATCAGCGTGCCCACCAGCGGCAGCTTCAGCAGCCAGGTGTCCTTGCGGTCGCGCAAGGCCTGGGACTTCTTCAGCGCATGGCGGATGCCGAACACCGCCGCGATCAGCGCACCAAGTACCGCCCACCACCATTGCTGCAGGAACTCCGAGATACTGATTACCATCAGGGTGAAGGCCGGCAATTCGGCGCCGAAGCCGGAAAATACCGACTGAAACTGCGGCACCACTTTTACCAGCAGAATCCCGGTAACGACCATTGCCACCAGCACCACGGCGCTGGGGTAGGTCAGGGCTTTCTTGATCTTGGCCTTGAGCGCTTCGCTTTTTTCCTTATAGGTCGCGACCCGCTCAAGCAACGTATCGAGGGCGCCGGATTGCTCGCCGGCATCCACCAGGTTGCAATACAGCTCATCGAAATACTGCGGTTTCTTGCGCAGTGCGGCGGCGAAGCTGTTGCCGGCGGCCACTTCCTGCTTCACCTCGTCTACCAGTTTGCGCATCGCCGGGTTGTCGAAGCCTTCGCCAATGATGTCGAACGACTGCAGCAGCGGTACGCCGGCTTTCATCATGGTTGCCATCTGCCGGGTGAACAGGGCGATGTCCTGGGCCTTGATGCGTTTGCCGAGGCTGAGCAGGGAGGTGGATTTCTTCCGTACCTTGCCCGGATTGATTCCTTGCTTGCGCAGTTGGGCCTTGATCAGCGCGGGGTTCTGCCCGCTCAACTCGCCCGTGACTTTGCTGCCTTTGCGATCCGTGCCTTCCCAGGCGTAGATGCTGATTTTCGCTGCCTTGACCGCCATGTTCAGTCCTTGGTGACCCGGTTGATTTCTTCCAGGCTGGTGATGCCTTGCATGGCCTTGTGCAGGCCGGAGGTGCGCAGGTCGTCGAAGCCGTCGCGACGCATCTGGCTGTCGATTTCCAGCGAATTGCCTTCGGCCATGATCAGCCGTTGCAGGTCAGGAGTGTTTTTCACCACTTCGTAAATCCCCACGCGTCCCTTGTAGCCGCCGTTGCAGAGGTCGCAACCGACCGGCTCATAGATCGTGAAACTGCCGATCTGTTCCGGCGGGAAACCTTCCTTGATCAGTGTTTCGCGGGGGATCTCGATCGGTTTCTTGCAGTGGCTGCACAGCTTGCGCGCCAGGCGCTGGGCGATGATCAGGCTGACCGAGGTGGCGATGTTGAACCCGGGAATGCCCATGTTGTGCAGACGGGTCAGGGTTTCGGCGGCGCTGTTGGTGTGCAGCGTGGACAGCACCAGGTGGCCGGTCTGCGCGGCCTTGATCGCGATTTCGGCGGTTTCCAGGTCGCGGATTTCCCCGACCATGATCACGTCCGGATCCTGCCGCAGAAACGAACGCAGGGCCTGAGCAAAATCCAGCCCCTGTTTCGGATTGACGTTGACCTGGTTGATGCCTTCCATGTTGATTTCCACCGGGTCTTCGGCGGTGGAAATGTTGATGTCGACGGTGTTGAGGATATTGAGGCCGGTGTACAGCGATACGGTTTTCCCCGAACCCGTTGGCCCGGTTACCAGAATCATCCCTTGAGGCTGCTTGAGCGCTGCCATGTACAGTTCTTTCTGCGCCGGTTCGTAACCCAATGCATCGATGCCGATCTGCGCGCTGGACGGGTCGAGAATCCGGATCACCACTTTTTCGCCCCACAGGGTCGGCAGGGTGTTGACCCGGAAGTCGATGGACTTGGTCTTCGACAGGCGCATCTTGATCCGCCCGTCCTGGGGTTTGCGGCGCTCCGAGATATCCAGGCTGGCCATGACTTTCAGGCGTGCGGCGATTCGCCCGGCCAACTGGATCGGCGGTTTGGCCACCTCGCGCAGGATGCCATCGGTGCGCACCCGCACCCGGAAGGTCTTTTCGTAAGGTTCGAAGTGCAGGTCAGAGGAGCCACTCTTGATCGCGTCGAGCAGCATCTTGTGCACGAAGCGCACGACCGGCGCGTCATCGGCGTCGAGTCCGCCGATGGCGTCCTGGCGGCTGTCGTCGACGGACTCGACATCCACGCCGTCGAGATCGACGTCGGCCATTTCTTCGAGGCCGCTGGCGTGGGTGTCGAAGAATTTCTCGATGGCCTCGGTGAGCTTGTCGTCCTCCACCAGAATGGCTTCGGTGCTCAGCCCGGTGCTGAACTGAATGTCATTGATCGCCTGATGATTGCTCGGGTCGGAAATGCCCACGAACAGCTTGTTGCCACGCCTCCACAAGGGCAGGGCGTGATGCTGGCGCACCAGTTTTTCACTGACCAGGCCTTTGGGCTGGGTTTCCTTGTCCAGGCAATTGAGGTCCATGAAGGCCATGCCGAAATGCTCGGAAGCGATCTCGGCCACCTGTGAGCTCTTCACCAGTTTGTTCTGCACCAGGTAGCTGACCAGCGACAGCCGATTGCGCTGCGCCTGTTGCCAGGCCTGCTGGGCGCTTTTTTCCGTAAGCAGTTCGGCCTGCACCAATTGCTTGGCCAGACCGCTCAGAGCGATGTCATTCATGGGGATTCCGGATGCTGACAGTTCATGACTTATAGCCTAGTCAAGTGACAGCGCCAAACACGCCCGGTACAGGTGACAAAAAGTGTCAGATAGTGCGGTTACGGGTTGTAGGAAAGCGCGACACGGCACCTTTATGCCGAGCGTGCGGGGTCTGCAAGCGGTTGGCACGGCCTATGCTGAGCCCTTTGCAGATCATGAGATTCCGACTCATGCATGGAGAGCCTGTCTATGAACAACCAAAAAGGTTTCACTCTGATCGAGCTGCTGATCGTGGTGGCGATCATCGGGATTCTGGCGACGATTGCCCTGCCGCAATACACCAAGTATCAGGCACGCTCGAAAGTCACTGCCGGGCTGGCGGAAATCAGCGCGCTAAAAGTGCCTTTCGAGGACACCATTAATCAAGGTACGGACCCGACGCTGACGCTGGTGGCAGGTAGCGCGTCGTTTACTACCACCAATTGCGGCACCGTGACCGCGTCCGGCACGGCGTCGACTGGCGCGGGGACCATCGTCTGCACCTTGGCCAACGCCCCGGCTCCAGTGCTGGGCAAAACCATCACGCTGACTCGTTCTTCGGGGACCGGCTCGGCGGCGGGTGTCTGGAGCTGCGCTTCGACGGTGAACGCCGACTACGCGCCTAAGGGTTGCCCAGGCAGCGGTGCCTGATTGACTCGACAAGCGTCACCGGATGCCCCGCTTTGCGGGGCATTTTTTTGTCTTTTGACGCTGGAAAAAAAGCTTCAAGAATTTCAGCGTGTTAGGAACTTTCCGAAAAGCCGCAACTTGCATGTCGATAATGCACTTGTCATGCAAATTGCATGATTCCGAAAATTTGCTTAATTCATAACTCATTGATTTAAAAGGATTTATTGTCTTTCGAAAAGTTGGCACAGCCTTCGCAATATACCCAGTAACCCTGCTGACAAGACAACCAGCAGACTTTCCAGAAAAACAGGAGTTACTCGTATGAAGAAGTTCGCTATCACTGCCGCTGCTGCTACCGCGCTGACCCTGACCATGGCTTCCGGTGCTTTCGCACAATCCACCCAGGCTACTCAGGCTCCAATGACTCTGGCTGCTGGTGAAATGACCAAGGCTAAAGAAGCTACTTCCGATACCTGGATCACTACCAAAGTCAAAAGCGACCTGGTAACCGAAAAAGGCATCCCAGGTACCGATATCAAAGTTGAAACCAACAAAGGCGTTGTATCCCTGTCCTCCACTGTTGCAGTGACCGAGGCTCAGAAAACCACCGCCGTGGCTATCGCCAAGAAAATCAAAGGCGTCAAAGCGGTCTCCGCTGACGGCCTGAAAGCCGAGTAAGGCATGACTTCTCGCCTGGACCGGGAGAAGGCGCGACAGACGGGCCGAGCAATACGTCTGCCGCAACTTTAGAGTTCATGCGAACGGTCACACGGACGTGACCATTACGGGCCCCGGCACTTGTGTCGGGGCCTGTTCTATTTCAGGGGTACCACAAAACAATTGTAGGAGTGAGCCTGCTCGCGATAGCGGTGTGTCAGATTGAGAAATCTGCTGACTGACACACCGCTATCG
>NZ_JASCPO010000097.1:0-21192 GCF_029960145.1 Pseudomonas sp. PS01299
GGCTTGCTCGCGAATGCGGAGCGTCAGTGACTTCCAGGGTGGCTGACACACCGCATTCGCGAGCAAGCCCGCTCCCACATTGAAGGGTGGTGAAGCTTGAACTGGAGGCATGAAAAAGCCCCGCCTGATTGCTCAGGCGGGGCTTTTTATTGGCTTGCGGAATCAGACGAGCGGTTTAGGCTCGTGTTCTTTTTCCTCGGCCGCCTGGTGATGCTCGACCGCGTCCTGAACGGAGCGTGGTGCTTCGGCGATCACCGACTCAACCACGGCCTCTTCAGTCACAGCAGCAACTTCGACCACTTCAGCCGCCGGAGCAGCAGCGGCAGCCAGTTCGGCTTCCTTCTGCAGACGCTCGGCTTCACGCTTGCGGCGACGCACTTCACGTGGGTCGTTTGGCGCACGGCCGTTTGGCGTCAGGGCGCTGACCGGAGCGGCTTCAACTACTGGAGCAGGGGCTTCGGCAGCCACTGGCGCTTCGACCACCGGTGCTTCAACCACTGGCGCTGGAGCAGGTTCAGCGGCTTCGACCACTGGCGCGGCAGCCTTGGCTTCTTCAACCACTGGGGCTTCTGCCACTGGCGCTGGAGTTTCAGCGACGGCAGGCTCGGCAACCCAGTTGAACGCGGTCTGTTCTTCGCGAACTTCACGCACGGTTTCGGTCACGGTTTCAGCGACGGTTTCAGCAACCGGCTCTGCGGCCAAGACTGGCGCCTCAACGGCAGGTTGTGCAGCGGCTTCAACCTGAGGCAGAGTTTCTTGAACCGGTGCCACTTCGACTTCCGGAGCGGCAACCACTTCCACTGGGGTAGTGGCCTCAACAACCGGCGCTTCCACTGGAGCGGTTTCCTGAACAGCGGCGGTGGCGCGTTCGGCTTGCTCGTGAGCCTGTGCTTCGGCCGGAGCGCTGATCACGCTGCTGGCAACAGCGGCAGTGACGGCCAGGCCGGCAGCCAGATCGGCGGCGCTTGGTGCTGTTTCAGCGTGTTCGCCGGACTCGGACTCTTCCGAACCTTCGATCACGTTGCCGTTGGCATCACGCTGACGCTCGCGACGGTTGCTGCGACGACGCTGACCACGGGAGCGACGACGTGGACGATCGCCTTCGGCGTTGTCCTGACCGTCTTCTGGCAGTTGCTCTTCGTTGCTGTTCACTTCTTCTTCAGCAACGGCAGCAGCCTGCTCGGCACGCGGTTGACGCTCTTCACGCGGTGGGCGTGGAGCGCGCTCTTCGCGAGGCTGACGGGCCGGACGCTCTTCTGCGACCACAGCGGCAGCGGCAGCTGCTACGGGTGCAGCCGGAGCGGCGTCCAGTGGCTCGCGCAGTTCACGTACACGCTCTTCACGCTCGCCACGTGGCTTGCGATCTTCGCGCGGCGCACGTGGTGCACGTTCTTCACGCGGAGCGCGGGGTGCGCGTTCTTCGCGGGCGGCCGGTGCTTCGCTGCGGGCTTCACGCGGCTCGCGGACTTCACGGGCTTCACGTGGCTGACGCTCTTCACGCGGCTCGCGTGGGGCGCGTTCTTCACGCGGTGCACGTTCTTCGCGCGGCTTGCGCTCTTCATCGCGGCGACCGTTACGGTTGCGGCTCTGCTGACGACCGTTGCGACGCTCTTCGTTGCGGGCCGGACGCTCGGTGGCCGGTTTTTCAACGACGACCGGAGCGGCTGGCTCTTCTTTGGTCGCGAACAGGCTGACCAGCGATTTCACCAGGCCCTTGAACAGGCTTGGCTCTGGCGCGGCAACCGGAGCCGGTGCAGCAGCGGCAGGCGCGGCGACTTCGGTCGGCACCGGCGCATTGGCACGGGCCGGCGCAGTCTTGACCGCAGCTTCCTGGCGAACCAGGGTGCGGGTCGCAGCGGCTGGCTGGACTTCTTCGACTTCGGCAGCGGCAGCAGCGATTTCGTAGCTGGACTGGTTGGTCGCAGCTTCCGGGCTGTCGTCACGCAGACGCTGAACTTCGAAGTGCGGGGTTTCCAGGTGATCGTTCGGCAGAATGACGATACGGGCACGGGTGCGCAGTTCGATCTTGGTGATCGAGTTGCGTTTTTCGTTGAGCAGGAACGCGGCGACCGGGATCGGCACCTGAGCGCGCACTTCGGCAGTGCGGTCTTTCAGGGCTTCTTCTTCGATCAGGCGCAGGATCGCCAGCGACAGCGATTCGACGTCACGGATGATGCCGGTGCCGTTGCAGCGCGGGCAGACGATGCCGCTGCTTTCGCCCAGCGATGGACGCAGGCGCTGACGGGACATTTCCAGCAGGCCGAAGCGCGAGATGCGGCCGATCTGCACGCGAGCGCGGTCGGCTTCCAGGCATTCGCGGACTTTCTCTTCCACGGCGCGCTGGTTCTTGGCAGGGGTCATGTCGATGAAGTCGATGACGATCAGGCCGCCGATGTCGCGCAGGCGCAACTGACGGGCGATTTCTTCGGCGGCTTCAAGGTTGGTCTGCAGCGCGGTCTCTTCGATGTCGCTGCCTTTGGTGGCGCGCGCCGAGTTGATGTCGATGGACACCAGGGCTTCGGTCGGATCGATGACGATGGAGCCGCCGGAAGGCAGTTCGACGACGCGCTGGAAAGCGGTCTCGATCTGGCTTTCGATCTGGAAACGGTTGAACAGCGGCACGCTGTCTTCGTACAGCTTGATCTTGCTGGCGTACTGCGGCATCACCTGGCGGATGAAGGTCAGGGCTTCGTCCTGGGCTTCAACGCTGTCGATCAGCACTTCGCCGATGTCCTGGCGCAGGTAATCGCGGATGGCGCGGATGATCACGTTGCTTTCCTGATAGATCAGGAATGGCGCGGAGCGATCCAGCGAGGCTTCTTTGATGGCAGTCCACAGTTGCAGCAGGTAGTCGAGGTCCCACTGCATTTCTTCGCTGCTGCGGCCCAGGCCGGCAGTGCGCACGATCAGACCCATGTCGGCTGGAGCAACCAGACCGTTCAGCGCTTCACGCAGTTCGTTGCGCTCTTCGCCTTCGATGCGACGGGAGATGCCGCCGGCACGCGGGTTGTTCGGCATCAGTACAAGGTAACGACCGGCCAGGCTGATGAAGGTGGTCAGGGCGGCGCCCTTGTTGCCACGTTCTTCTTTTTCGACCTGAACGATGACTTCCTGGCCTTCGCTCAGGACGTCCTTGATGTTGACGCGGCCTTCAGGGGCTTTCTTGAAGTATTCGCGGGAGATTTCTTTGAGGGGCAGGAAGCCGTGGCGCTCGGAGCCGAAATCGACAAAGGCAGCCTCAAGGCTTGGTTCGATGCGAGTGATACGGCCTTTGTAGATGTTGGCCTTCTTCTGCTCGCGTGCACCGGATTCGATGTCCAGGTCGTAGAGGCGTTGGCCATCTACCAGTGCAACACGCAACTCTTCGGGTTGAGTTGCGTTAATCAGCATTCTTTTCATGTAGTACCGTCGGTTTCCGGGCTGCCGGAAACGGCGTTCGGCACACACGACTTCTCACGGTCGGTGTCAGGTGCGTCGGGAGTGGTTGGCCATTCCCGTGTCCAGCGATGTCAGGCCAATTGGGCCGATATCGCGACGTACGCGTCCTGCTTGCTGTGGCTACTTAAGCACTCAGTCAGGAGGAGGAATCAACCAGCGGCTGTGGACGAGATGAAGCGTCTTGATAAAGCCTATTGCTACACAGTCCGGCGGTTGTGCATCTCCACCCTACACGTATCCCTGATAATTCGGGTGCTGCCGCGCGCAGAATCCGCAGCGGGTTGGCATTTACCGTGAGCTCCGAAAGGGGAGGTCACGCATCATGGCTAATTCAGGCGATGTTTCCGAAGCCTTCGCTCGGGGTCATCTGCAGCTGACTGCACTTTGTGAACTGGCCTCGAATATTTGCCTGTCAGGCGAGTGAAAACTCTGCTCGACGGTGTAATTCAGGCCTCATGTCACCTGCGCTTGTTACAACTGCAAACTCCACCGTTACGTAGCGAAAGCCCCGTAGGACGGCCTCGCGTCCTGGTGAATTGCGTTGGTCAGGGCCGGTTTTTGACCGTGGTTCCGCTGTCCAGGCCGCTTTTGGCGGCGTTCGCGACTATAGCAGCAATGATTAAGTGCTTCAATTCCATAAAAATTGTTATCATCCGCGGCATGACAACTACTGCCCCTTCGACTCCAGGCGTTCAACTGCTTGAAGTCTCGCCGGAGTATGCCGGCCAACGAATCGACAATTTCCTCCTTGCCCGGCTCAAAGGCGTGCCCAAGACCTTGATTTACCGCATTTTGCGTAAAGGCGAAGTGCGCGTGAACAAGGGGCGGATCAAGCCCGAATACAAGCTGCAGGCCGGCGATATCGTGCGCGTGCCGCCGGTTCGTGTGCCTGAGCGCGACGAACCGGTGCCCTTGGCTCAGGGTCTGTTACAGCGCCTGGAAGCCTCGATTGTCTACGAAGACAAAGCCCTGATCGTGATCAACAAGCCCGCCGGCATTGCGGTTCACGGCGGCAGCGGCTTGAATTACGGTGTCATCGAAGCCTTTCGTCAGTTGCGCCCCGATGCCAAGGAGCTGGAGCTGGTTCACCGTCTCGACCGTGACACCTCCGGCCTGCTGATGATCGCCAAGAAGCGCAGCATGTTGCGGCACTTGCACGCCGCCTTGCGTGGTGACGGTGTCGACAAGCGTTACATGGCGCTGGTGCGCGGCAATTGGGCGACCTCGATCAAGCAAGTCCGTGCGGCGCTGGGCAAGAGCAATCTGCGCTCCGGCGAGCGCATGGTCGAGGTCGACGAGGAGGAGGGCAAGGAGTCGGTGACCGTGTTCAAGGTCCTGCGTCGTTTCGGCGACTTTGCCACTCTGATCGAAGCCAAGCCGATCACCGGTCGCACGCATCAGATCCGCGTCCATACGTTGCACGCCGGGCACTGCATTGCCGGCGACACCAAGTACGGCGATGACGGTTTCAGCAAGGAAATCCGTGATCTGGGCGGCAAACGTCTGTTCCTGCACGCCTACATGCTGACCGTGCCGCTGCCCGATGGCGGCGAGCTCAAGTTGCAGGCACCAGTGGATGAAATGTGGGCCAAGACCGTGGAGCGATTGAGTGCGCCCATCTGATTACAAACTGCTGATTTTCGATTGGGACGGCACCCTCGCTGATTCCATTGGTCGGATTGTCGAAGCGATGCATTCTGCGTCCGCGCGTTCCGGTTTCGAGTTGCGTGATGATTTTGCCGTCAAGGGCATCATCGGTCTGGGCTTGCCCGAGGCGATCCGCACCTTGTACCCGGACATCAGTGATGCCGAGATGACCTTGTTTCGCGAGTATTACGCTGATCACTACATCGCGGCAGAAGCCGTGCCTTCGCCGCTGTTCGAAGGCGTAGTGGAGTCGATGGCGTCGTTTCGCGAGCAGGGCTACCACCTGGCGGTCGCGACCGGCAAGAATCGTCGTGGACTGGATCGGGTGCTCAAGGCCAATGGCTGGGAAGATTATTTCGATATCACCCGTGCCGCCGACGAGACCGCGAGCAAGCCGCATCCGCTGATGCTCGAGCAGATTCTCGCGCATTGTCGCGTGCGGCCCGAGCAGGCGCTGATGGTCGGGGATTCGTCCTTCGATCTGCTGATGGCGCGTAATGCGGGCATGGCGTCGGTAGCGGTCAGCTACGGCGCGCAGTCGATCGAGTCGCTGCAGCAGTTCGAACCGCGCCTGTCGATCGACCGTTTTAGTGAATTGCACGCCTGGCTGGGGCAGCAGGCTTAATACGTTTTTGCTGGGGTACAGCGCATGACCGACGAATGGAAAGCACCGGCCAAGACAAGTGCCGACGACGGTGACGAGAAAAGCTGGAAGCTGCTGGAAAAGACTTTGCTGGCCAGTGTGCAGGAGCAGCGTCGCTCGCGGCGTTGGGGGATTTTCTTCAAGCTGCTGACGTTTGTTTATCTGTTTGTCGCGCTGATCCTGTTCACGCCGCTGATGGACATGGAAAAGAGCGCCACCCGTGGCCCGAACTACACCGCGCTGATCGACGTCACCGGCATGATTGCCGACAAGGAGCCTGCGAGCGCTGACAACATTGTCGGCAGCCTGCGTGCGGCCTTCGAGGACAAGAAGGTCAAGGGTGTGATCCTGCGGATCAACAGTCCTGGCGGCAGTCCGGTGCAGTCGGGTTATGTGTATGACGAGATCAAGCGTCTGCGCGGTCTGCACCCGGATACCAAGGTGTACGCGGTGATTTCCGATCTCGGTGCGTCCGGTGCCTATTACATCGCCAGTGCTGCGGATCAGATCTATGCCGACAAGGCCAGTCTGGTCGGCTCCATTGGTGTAACGGCGGCCGGTTACGGGTTTGTCGGCACCATGGACAAGCTCGGCGTCGAGCGTCGCACTTATACCTCGGGCGAGCACAAATCGTTTCTGGATCCGTTCCAGCCGCAGAAGCCTGACGAAACCGCATTCTGGCAGACCGTGCTGGATACCACGCACAAGCAGTTCATCAATAGCGTCAAGCAGGGTCGTGGCGATCGCTTGAAGGACAAGGAGCATCCGGAGCTGTTCTCCGGGTTGGTCTGGTCCGGCGAGCAGGCGCTGCCGTTGGGCTTGATCGATGGTCTGGGCAATGCCAGTTCCGTGGCGCGGGATGTGATCGGCGAGAAAGAGCTGGTGGACTTTACTGTTCAGGAATCGCCGTTCGACCGCTTCTCGAAGAAGCTCGGTGCCAGCGTGGCTGAGCAGTTGGCGATGTGGATGGGTTTCCACGGGCCTTCGTTGCGTTAAGCCTGGTGCAGTGTTGAAAAAAACCGGCCTCAATGGCCGGTTTTTTGTGCGTTAAGGGATTTGCACGCCCTCGGCCAGCAGCATGTCGATCAGGCGAATCAGCGGCAGGCCGATGAGGCTGGTGGCGTCAGGCCCTTCGGTGGATTGGAACAGGCTCACGCCCAATCCTTCGGCCTTGAAGCTGCCGGCGCAGTCGTAGGGCTGCTCCAGGCGCAGGTAGCGTTCAATTCGCGCCTCGTCGAGCTGACGCATGTGCACGGTAAACGGCACGCAGTCGACCTGGCAGTGGCCGGTCTGGCTGTTGAGCAGGGCCAGGCCGGTGAGGAAGGTCACGCTGGCGCCGCTGGCGGCGAGTAGTTGCTCGCGAGCCTTGTCGAAGGTGTGTGGCTTGCCGATGATCCGATCACCGAGCACTGCGACCTGGTCCGAGCCAATAATCAGATGAGCGGGATGGCTCGCGGCGAGTGCGCGGGCTTTCTGTTCGGCGAGGCGCTTGACCAGTTCGATGGCGGATTCGCCCGGCTGGTGGCTTTCGTCGATATCCGGCGAGCTGCAGACGAACGGCAGGTGCAGGCGGGCGAGTAATTCCCGGCGATAAGTCGAGCTTGAGGCGAGTAATAAAGGCAGCATTGGCGTCTCCTGAGGCAGGTGCGAATTCTAGCGGAGGCACGCAAGTGACGGACAGGGCACAATTTCCTTTGACATGGGTGGGTGCATCCCTATAATGCTGCGCCTATGTTGAATGACCCGATTCCACCTCACGTTGACCCGCGCAAATTGGCTGACCGTGGCACCACCCTTCAAGGTGAACTGCTGCTGGCCGATTTGAAGAGACTCTGCGACCCGCTTTCCGACGATGTCGGTACGGTGCAGGCCAAATTCGTTTTTGAACGAGATGAACGTAAATCTGTGGTGATCCACAGCTTTATCGACACCGAAGTCAAAATGGTTTGCCAGCGTTGTCTTGAGCTGGTCACCCTGCCGATCCACAGCGAATGCAGTTACGCTGTAGTGAAGGAGGGTGCGAATACCCAGTCGTTACCGAAAGGTTATGACGTGCTGGAACTGGGCGAAGATCCATTGGATCTGCAGTCACTGATCGAGGAGGAGCTTCTGCTCGCCTTGCCCATTGTGCCTGCTCATCATCCGGAAGAATGCCAGCAGCCGGCGGGAGCAGATGAACCCGAACCGAGCGAGGACGAGGTAACGCGGTCCAACCCGTTCAGTGTATTGGCGCAGTTAAAGCGTGACCCAAACGTTTAGGAGTTAATCAATTATGGCTGTTCAGCAGAACAAAAAATCCCGCTCTGCCCGTGACATGCGCCGTTCGCACGACGCTCTCGAGGCTAGCACCCTGTCTGTAGAAAAAACCACTGGTGAAGTTCACCTGCGTCACCACGTATCGCCAGAAGGCGTATACCGTGGCCGTAAAGTGATCGACAAGGGCGCTGACGAGTAATCACTTGTCCGCTCAAGTCATCGCGATTGACGCAATGGGCGGGGACTTCGGTCCCCGCAGCATTGTTCAGGCCAGCCTTGCTTGCCTTTCTGCTACGCCCTCGCTGCACCTGACCCTCGTCGGTCAACCCTCCCTACTTGAAGAACTGATCAACGGCCAATCGGCTGCCGATCGCGCGCGCCTGACAATTGTCCCGGCGTCTGAAGTCATCACCATGGACGAAAAGCCGACTCAGGCCTTGCGTGGCAAGCCGGACTCGTCGATGCGTGTCGCCCTTGAACTGGTGCGTGATGGCAAGGCTCAGGCCTGTGTCAGTGCCGGCAATACCGGGGCGTTGATGGCGCTGTCGCGATTTGTGCTCAAGACCTTGCCGGGGATTGATCGGCCGGCGATGGTGGCGGCGATTCCGACGCAGAAGGGTTATTGCCAGTTGCTCGACCTGGGCGCCAACGTCGATTGCAGCGCCGAGCATCTATTGCAGTTCGCGGTGATGGGCTCGGTGGCGGCGCAGACGCTGGGCATCGCCCGGCCGCGTGTCGCGTTGCTGAATATCGGCACCGAGGACATCAAGGGCAATCAGCAGGTCAAGCTGGCGGCGACCTTGTTGCAGGCGGCGCGCGGCATTAACTACATCGGTTTTGTCGAGGGCGATGGTCTTTATCGCGGCGAGGCAGATGTGGTGGTCTGCGACGGGTTTGTCGGCAATATCCTGCTCAAGTCCAGCGAGGGCCTGGCGACGATGATCGCTGCGCGCATTGAGGCCTTGTTCAGGAAAAACTTTGCTTCCCGCGTGGTAGGTGCTTTGGCCCTGCCATTGATGAAGCGCCTGCAGGCGGATCTCGCACCGGCGCGACATAACGGCGCAAGCTTCCTCGGCTTGCAGGGTATCGTGGTGAAAAGTCACGGTTCGGCCGGGGTTCAGGGTTTTCAGAGTGCAATTCAGCGCGCGCTGATCGAGATTCAGGAGAACCTGCCCGAACGCCTCCACGGTCGTTTGGAGGATCTGTTGTCTTAGGCGTTTTCGTCGGACAATGCTTAAATGTGACCGCCCGGTTCAAAGGGCCATCCAACTGTCAGTTTCTTGCGTCCCCCAGTGGGGCGTCATTTTCGACGACAAGATCATTAGGGGCTTGTTACATGTCTGCTTCCCTCGCATTCGTCTTTCCAGGACAGGGTTCGCAGTCCCTCGGCATGCTGGCCGAGCTGGGCGCGGAATATCCGTTGATCCTCGAAACCTTCAAAGAAGCCTCCGCTGCTCTGGGCTATGACCTGTGGGCACTGACCCAGCAGGGCCCGGAAGAGCTGCTCAATCAAACCGACAAAACTCAACCGGCCATTCTGACCGCTTCGATCGCCCTGTGGCGTCTGTGGCTGGCTGAAGGTGGCGCGCGTCCGGCATTTGTTGCCGGTCACAGCCTGGGTGAATACAGCGCACTGGTTGCTGCCGGCAGCCTGAGCCTGGCTGACGCGGTCAAGCTCGTCGAGCGCCGTGGCCAGCTGATGCAGGAAGCCGTTCCGGCCGGGCAGGGCGGCATGGCTGCCATCCTCGGTCTGGAAGATGCCGACGTGCTGGCAGCCTGTGCCGAAGCGGCGCAGGGCGAAGTGGTCAGCGCGGTGAACTTCAACTCGCCGGGTCAGGTAGTGATTGCCGGCGCCAAGGCTGCGGTTGAGCGTGCCATCGAGGGCTGCAAGGCCCGTGGCGCCAAGCGTGCCATGCCGTTGCCGGTGAGCGTGCCGTCGCATTGCGAACTGATGCGTCCGGCTGCCGAGCGCTTTGCCGAATCCATCGCCGCCATCGACTGGCAGGCGCCGCAGATCCCGGTCGTACAGAACGTCAGCGCGCAAGTGCCGGCCGATCTGGAAACCCTCAAGCGTGATTTGCTTGAACAGCTGTACAAGCCCGTTCGTTGGGTTGAATCGGTTCAGACCCTGGCTGCCAAAGGCGCGACCAATCTGATCGAATGCGGCCCGGGCAAAGTGCTGGCCGGTCTGAACAAACGTTGCGCCGAAGGCGTTTCGACCTCCAATCTCAACACCCCAGACGCTTTCGTTGCCGCCCGTGCAGCGCAGGCCTGAATCAGGAGAAACTTGCATGAGTCTGCAAGGTAAAGTTGCACTGGTCACCGGTGCAAGCCGCGGTATCGGCCAGGCTATCGCGCTGGAACTGGGTCGTCAGGGCGCCATCGTTGTTGGCACCGCGACCTCCGCCAAAGGTGCCGAGGCCATTGCTGCCACGCTCAAAGAGCACGGCATTCAAGGTACCGGCCTGGAGCTGAACGTCACCAGCGACGAATCCGTTGCCGCCGTGATCGCGAGCATTCAGGAGCAGTTCGGCGCGCCGGCGATTCTGGTCAATAATGCCGGCATCACCCGCGATAACCTGATGATGCGCATGAAAGACGATGAATGGTACGACGTGATCGATACCAACCTGAACAGTCTGTATCGCCTGTCCAAGGGCGTTTTGCGTGGCATGACCAAGGCGCGCTGGGGCCGAATTATCAGTATTGGCTCGGTGGTGGGTGCCATGGGCAACGCAGGCCAAGTAAACTATGCAGCCGCCAAGGCCGGTCTGGAAGGTTTCAGCCGTGCGATGGCGCGTGAAGTCGGTTCGCGTTCGATTACGGTCAACTCGGTAACCCCTGGGTTCATCGACACCGATATGACCCGCGAACTGCCGGAAGCACAGCGTGAAGCCTTGCAGACGCAGATTCCGCTGGGCCGTCTGGGACAAGCTCAAGAGATCGCCTCGGTGGTCGCTTTTCTTGCATCCGACGGTGCGGCATACGTCACTGGGGCTACAATCCCGGTGAACGGTGGGATGTACATGTAAGTAAAATGTGACGGATTGCTTCAAAAAAATGTCATACGAGCTGTCTAAAATCCGTTATAAAGCTGCAATCTATTTATAGGCAGAGGGCCGCAGGGTTTGAGGAGTGAAGCTTTCAGTTGAAAAGCTGAAAAGCCTTTCTATACACTTACCCACTGGCCAGCTGCCTGAATTTGTCCATTAGGAGTGAAAACAAGGTATGAGCACCATCGAAGAGCGCGTCAAGAAAATCGTTGCCGAGCAACTGGGCGTTAAAGAAGAAGAAGTGGTCAACACTGCTTCCTTCGTTGAAGACCTGGGTGCCGACTCCCTTGACACCGTTGAGCTGGTGATGGCTCTGGAAGAGGAATTCGAGACCGAAATCCCTGACGAAGAAGCTGAGAAGATCACTACTGTACAAGCTGCAATCGACTACGTTACTAGCCACCAGGCGTAATAGTTTGTAATCGTTGTCTGCTGTCATGGAAAAACCGCACTGCCATCATGGCGTGCGGTTTTTTCTTTAGGCCTGATGCAAAGTCGTCATTTGAAAAAGGAGAGTGCTGTGTCGCGTAGACGCGTCGTAGTCACCGGTATGGGTATGTTGTCGCCACTGGGCACGGATGTGCCGAGCAGTTGGCAGGGCATTCTGGCTGGCCGCAGTGGCATTGGTCTGATCGAACACACCGACCTTTCTGCCTATTCCACCCGTTTTGGCGGCTCGGTAAAGGGCTTCAATGTCGAGGAATACCTGTCGGTCAAGGAAGCACGCAAGCTCGACCTGTTCATTCAGTACGGTCTGGCCGCGGGTTTTCAGGCTGTTCGCAACGCCGGTCTGGAAGTCACCGACGCCAACCGTGAGCGCATTGGCGTGGCCATGGGCTCGGGCATCGGCGGTCTGACCAACATCGAAGAAACCAGCCGTACCCTGCATGAGACGGGCCCGCGTCGAATTTCGCCATTCTTCGTGCCAGGCTCGATCATCAATATGATTTCCGGTTTTCTGTCCATCCACCTGGGTGCACAGGGGCCGAACTACGCCATTTCCACTGCCTGTACCACCGGTACGCACTGCATTGGCATGGCGGCGCGCAACATCATGTACGACGAAGCCGACGTAATGATCGCCGGCGGTGCCGAGATGGCCGCGTGCGGTTTGGGCATGGGCGGCTTCGGCGCGTCCCGTGCGCTGTCGACCCGCAACGACGAGCCGACTCGCGCCAGTCGTCCATGGGACAAGGGCCGTGATGGCTTCGTGCTGTCTGACGGTGCCGGTGCGCTGGTACTCGAAGAACTCGAGCACGCCAAGGCCCGTGGCGCCACGATCTACGCCGAGCTGATCGGCTTCGGCACCAGTGGCGATGCGTTCCACATGACGTCGCCACCCGCTGATGGCGCTGGTGCAGCGCGCTGCATCACCAATGCGCTGCGCGATGCGAAGATCAACATCGACCAGGTGCAGTACATCAACGCCCACGGTACTTCGACCCCGGCCGGCGACCTTGCCGAAGCCAACGCGATCAAGACCGTGTTCGGTGATCACGCCTACAACCTGGCGGTCAGCTCCACCAAGTCGATGACCGGTCACCTGTTGGGTGCGGCGGGCGCGGTCGAGGCGATCTTCAGCGTACTGGCGATCAACAGTCAGGTAGCACCGCCGACCATCAACCTCGACGAGCCGGATGAAGGCTGCGATCTCGATTTCGTGCCGCACACTGCGCGCAACATGGACATCGACGTCGTACTGTCCAACTCGTTCGGGTTTGGCGGCACCAACGGCACGTTGGCATTCCGCCGGTTCGCCGGTTGATGGACAGCTGGGTCGACGGTCAACCGGCTGACGCTCTGTCGCTGAAAGATCGCGGCCTGGCTTACGGTGATGGTCTGTTCGAGACCATTGCCGTGCACGGCGGCCAGCCGGTATTGCTGGATCGTCACCTGACGCGTTTGGCCGAGGGCTGCTCGCGTCTGGCCATCGCCGCGGATATCGAGCGGGTTCGCAGCGAGCTACTGGCTTATGCCGCGGCAATGGGCGAGGGCGTGCTCAAGCTCATTCTCACCCGTGGTGACGGCTTGCGTGGCTACGCACCCGATCCTGCGGCACAGGGTCGACGCATTCTGCAAGGCAATCCGCCTGCTGCTTATCCTGCCGTGCATGGCGAGCAGGGCGTGCGCCTGTTTCCCTGCGTCACGCGGTTATCCAACCAGCCGTTGCTGGCCGGTCTCAAGCATCTGAATCGTCTGGAGCAAGTGCTCGCCCGTGCCGAATGGCGCGACAGCGAACACGCCGAAGGCTTGATGCTCGATCAGGCCGGGCGCGTCATCGAAGGCGTGTTCAGCAACCTGTTTCTGGTGCGCGACGGCGTACTGATCACCCCGGATCTGAAGCGCTGTGGCGTGGCCGGTGTGATGCGTGCTGAAATATTGTTTCAGGCCGAGTCATTGGCCATCCCCATCCAAATCACCGACATCAGCCTCGAACAGCTGCAATGGGCTGATGAAGTCTTTATCTGCAACAGCGTGTATGGCGTCTGGCCGGTACGGGCCTACGCTGCACTGAGCTGGCCGGTTGGCCCGCTCACCCGTAAACTGCAAACCATTGCCCGTGCGCTACTGGATGCCTGATTCGTGAGACGTAAACTCTTGCTGCTGCTGGAAACCGGACTGGTTCTGGCAGGGCTGCTGATGGGCGCCAGCGCCTGGAAAATTCATTCGGCGCTGGAACAGCCCCTGAACATCACGCAGGAAGAACTGCTGGATGTGCCGAAAGGCTCGACGTCGACCCGTACCTTTCTTCAACTTGAAACCGATGGGGTCATCAAGGACGCCTTCTGGTTGCGCATCTACTGGCGCTTCAATCTGGCCGGCACACCGATCCATACCGGCGAATACCGCATGCAGCCGGGCATGACTGTCAACGGTCTGATCGACCTGTGGAAGCGGGGCGAAGTGGTGCAGTACAGCCTGACACTGGTCGAGGGCTGGAATTTCCACCAAGTCCGTGCCGCGCTGGCAAAAGACGAAAAGATCGAGCAGACCCTCAAGGGCTTGAGCGACAGCGAAGTGATGGAGAAAATCGGCCATCGCGGGCTGTTCCCGGAAGGGCGATTCTTCCCGGATACCTACCGCTTTGTGCGCGGTGTTTCCGATGTCGAATTGCTGAAGAAAGCCTTCGACCGCCTCGACGAGGTGTTGGCCAAGGAGTGGGAGAACCGCTCTGCTGATGCGCCGTACAGCGAGCCATATCAGGCGCTGATCATGGCCTCGCTGGTAGAGAAGGAAACCGGTGTGCCGCAGGAGCGTGGGCAGATTGCCGGCGTGTTCGTGCGTCGCATGGCGCTGGGCATGCAGTTGCAGACCGACCCGACCGTGATCTACGGCCTGGGCGATCGCTACACCGGCAAGTTGACCCGTGCTCATCTCAAGGAGCCGACGCCCTACAACACCTATGTGATTCCCGGATTGCCGCCGACGCCGATTGCCATGGTCGGTCGCGAGGCGATTCATGCCGCGCTCAATCCGGTGGAAGGTAACAGTCTGTATTTTGTCGCCCGTGGCGATGGTAGCCATGTGTTCTCCGATGATCTGGATGCGCACAACAGCGCGGTGCGCGAGTTCCAGCTCAAGCGCCGCGCCGATTACCGCTCCAGCCCGGCCCCGGCAAATACGCCGACCGCTCCGGCTACTGCGACCGAGGAGGCGACTCCTGCGGCATCTCCTGATACCGCGCCTGAAGCGCTGCCACAGGTTCCCGCTCAGGAACCCGCGCCGACGCCGGCTCCTGCTGCCGAACCCGCGACGGCCGCACCGCAGAACGCGCAATGACTTTGATTAAGGACTGCCTGTGACTGGCTTGTTTATTACCCTGGAAGGCCCGGAAGGCGCCGGCAAGAGCACCAACCGCGAATACCTCGCCGAGCGTCTGCGCGCCGAAGGTATCGAAGTGGTACTGACCCGCGAGCCCGGCGGTACGCCACTGGCCGAGCGCATTCGCGATGTGCTGCTGGCCCCGGCCGATGAAGTCATGAACCCCGATACCGAGCTGTTGCTGGTGTTCGCCGCGCGCGCCCAGCATCTGGCCGAAGTGATCCGTCCGGCGCTGGCTCGCGGCGCGGTGGTGCTGTGCGATCGTTTCACCGACTCGACTTACGCCTATCAGGGTGGCGGTCGCGGTTTGTCGCTGGAACGCATCGCCGCGCTGGAGACGTTCGTCCAGGGCGACCTGCGTCCGGATCTGACGCTGATTTTCGATCTGCCGGTGGAAATCGGCCTGGCCCGCGCCAGTGCCCGGGGCCGTCTGGACCGATTTGAACTGGAAGGCCGGGCGTTTTTCGAAGCGGTACGCAATGCGTTTCTGCAACGCGCCGAGGCTGATCCGGCGCGCTATGTGCGCATCGATGCCGGTCAGTCATTGGTCAAGGTTCAGCAAGCGCTGGATACCTTGATTCCGAACTTGCTGGAGCTGATTCGTGGCTGAGGCCTATCCATGGCAGGACAGCCTCTGGCAGCAACTGGCCGGACGTAGCCAGCACGCCCACGCGTACTTGCTGCACGGCCCGGCCGGGATCGGCAAGCGCGCGTTGGCCGAGCGCCTGATGGCCAGCCTGCTCTGTCAGCGTCCTACGCCGGAAGCGTGCGGCGAGTGCAAGTCCTGCCTGCTGCTCAAGGCCGGCAGCCATCCGGACAATTACATCCTTGAGCCGGAAGAAGCCGACAAGGCGATCAAGGTCGATCAGGTCCGTGATCTGGTCAGTTTCGTGGTGCAGACTGCACAACTGGGCGGGCGCAAGGTGGTGCTGATCGAGCCGGTGGAGTCGATGAACATCAACGCCGCCAACGCCTTGCTCAAGAGCCTCGAAGAGCCGTCCGGCGATACCGTGTTGTTGCTGGTCAGCCACCAGCCTAGTCGTTTGCTGCCGACAATCAAGAGCCGCTGTGTACAGCAGGCATGTCCGCTGCCGGGCGAGGCCATGAGCCTGCAGTGGCTGGCGCAAGCGCTGCCGGAGTGTTCCGAAGAGGAACGCGTCGAATTGCTGACGCTAGCGGCTGGTTCGCCGTTGGCGGCAGTCAGCCTGCAATCCCAGGGCGTGCGTGAACAGCGGGCACAGGTGGTCGAAGGGGTGAAGAAGCTGCTCAAGCAGCAGCAATCGCCGACGCAACTGGCCGAAGAGTGGAAAAGCATTCCGATGCTGCGCCTGTTCGACTGGTTCTGCGACTGGTCGAGCCTGATCCTGCGCTACCAACTGACCCAGGATGAAGCCGGTCTCGGTCTGACCGATATGCGCAAAGTCGTGCAGTACCTGGCGCAAAAAAGCGCCCAAGGCAAAGTCCTCGATATACAGGACTGGATTCTCGCCCAGCGGCAGAAAGTCCTGAGCAAAGCCAACCTCAACCCGGCACTGCTGCTGGAAGCGTTGTTGGTGCAATGGGCGGGATTGCCTGGTCAAAGATAAGAATGTGTACCTAGACTCTGAACATCAGCAGTGGAGGTCAACATGAATGAAGCCATCAGCCCCGGGCCGCGCAACGGCATCCTGTCCCTGACCATCAAGGACAAATCGGTGCTTTACGCCGCCTACATGCCGTTCATCAAGAACGGTGGCCTGTTCATCCCGACCAACAAGAGCTACAAGTTGGGCGACGAGGTGTTCATGCTGCTGAACTTGATGGACGAGGCGGAGAAGATTCCGGTGGCCGGCAAGGTCGCCTGGATCACCCCCAAAGGCGCTCAGGGTAACCGCGCAGCCGGCGTCGGCGTGCAATTCAATGAAGGCGACAACACCGCCCGCAGTCGCATCGAAACCCATCTGGCCGGAGCACTGAAATCCGACCGTCCCACTCATACGATGTAAGTAGCCGTCTTTTTTATGCTCGTAGATTCCCATTGTCACCTTGATCGCCTCGACCTCGCCGCCCACGACGGCTCGCTGGATGCTGCACTCGATGCGGCTCGCCAACGCGGGGTAGGGCACTTCCTGTGTATCGGCGTGAGTGCCGATAACGCCGCCGACGTCAAAGCCCTCGCCGAGCGCTACGACGACGTCGATTGCTCGGTTGGTGTGCACCCATTGGATGTGCAACCGGGCGCGGCGCCGGCGCTGGACTGGCTGCTGCACGAGCTCAATCACCCGAAAGTGGTGGCGATCGGTGAAACCGGTCTGGATTATCACTACGAACCGGAAGCCGCCGAGCTGCAGCAGGCATCCTTCCGCCTGCACCTGCAAGCCGCACAGCAGACCGGTAAACCGGTGATCATCCACACCCGTGGCGCCCGCGCCGATACCCTCGAGCTGCTGCGTGAAGCGGCATTGCCCCAGGCCGGTGTGCTGCATTGCTTCACCGAAGACTGGGACATGGCCAAAGCCGCGCTGGACATGGGCTACTACATTTCCCTGTCGGGCATCGTCACCTTCCGCAATGCCGATGCCCTGCGTGATGTGGCGAGCAAAGTGCCGGCCGATCGCCTGCTGGTGGAGACCGACTCGCCGTATCTGGCGCCGATCCCTTATCGCGGCAAGCCGAACCTGCCGCAGTACGTGCGTGAGGTGGCTGAGTTTCTGGCGATGCTGCGTGGGGAGAGCTACGAGCGGTTTGCCGAGCAGACCACCGAGAACTTCAAGCGCCTGTTTCCGCTGGCCTCTGTCAAATCTGCCATGTAGGTCATCGCCAAATCGCAGGCAAAAAAAACCCGGGTTCTGGGGGGTGAATCCGGGTTAAGACCATTAGGAGTAAAACAAAGGCACGCGGTCCCTTGGTACCTTTACCGGCACGGCACTTGGGGGAGATGCCGCCCGACAGTTCAAGTATTGATCAGTCTGGCGTTCAGTCCAGTTAGCCGGTCGGGGTTTTTAAACAAATTTGGAATACGTGCGCTTCAGTTGAGTTCTCATTGCACCCCTGGCGTTCGCAAAATGAACAAGAAACGCAGATATGGTCGGATGATCCGTGCATTTTTGTGCAAGTTAGGCATAATACGCGGCTTCGAATTTTGACCCCTACAGACCTTTTCTTATGCACAAAGAACCTCGTAAGGTCCGTGAGTTTCGTCGCCGCGAGCAAGAAATTCTCGATACCGCGCTCAAGCTGTTCCTCGAACAAGGTGAAGACAGCGTCACCGTCGAGATGATTGCTGATGCCGTGGGTATCGGCAAAGGCACGATCTACAAGCATTTCAAATCCAAGGCCGAGATCTATCTGCGGCTGATGCTCGATTACGAGCGTGATTTGAACGAGCTGCTGCATTCGGCCGATGTCGACAAGGACAAGGAAGCGCTGTCCCGTGCCTACTTCGAATTCCGCATGCGCGACCCGCAGCGCTACCGCCTGTTCGACCGTCTCGAAGAGAAGGTGGTAAAAGGCAATCAGGTGCCGGAAATGGTCGAGGAGCTGCACAAGATCCGTGCCTCGAACTTCGAACGCCTGACCCTGCTCATCAAGGGCCGGATCAGCGAAGGCAAGCTCGAAGACGTGCCGCCGTACTTCCACTACTGCGCGTCCTGGGCGCTGGTGCACGGCGCGGTGGCGCTGTATCACTCGCCGTTCTGGAGCAATGTTCTGGAAGATCAGGAAGGTTTCTTCCAGTTCCTGATGGACATCGGCGTGCGCATGGGCAACAAGCGCAAGCGCGACCCGGAAACACCGAGCAGCTGAATCATTCAGCGGCCTTATTGCGCCATGATTTCGCTACATGACGCAGTACCGCAGGAATATACTCAGGCATAGGGCTTGCTAAAACTTGATTTGTGAGTCAAGTTTTAGCGGCTCGAAATTCTATCGCCGGAGTGATCATGATCGTTGACCGTCAAGGCAGGCGTTTTCGCAATTTGCGCATCAGCCTGACTTCAGCCTGCAATTACGCCTGTACCTACTGCGTGCCCAACGGCAAGCGGTTGGTGGCTGCGCAGGATGAACTGTCGGCCGAGGCCATGGCCCGCGGCGTGGCTTATCTGATCGAAGCCGCCGGCATCGAGCGCTTGCGCATCACCGGTGGCGAACCGCTGGTCAGCCCCAAACTCGAGTCTTTCATGAGCGCCGTCGGCAAGATGGGCCTGGAAGACATCAGCCTGACCACCAACGGTCAACTCCTGGCGAAAAAACTTCCGCTACTGGTGGATGCCGGTCTGCGCCGGATCAACGTATCCCTCGATACCCTGGATGCCGGCGCGTTCCGCAGCATTGCCCGTGGCGGCGATCTGGCGACCGTGCTCGATGGCATGGATCAGGCGAAAGCGGCGGGACTGAAGATCAAGGTCAACATGGTGCCGTTGCGTGGGCAGAACCTGGATCAGGTGATGCCGCTGCTCGATTACTGCCTGGAACGGGGCTATGAATTGCGTTTCATCGAGTTGATGCGCATGGGCCACCTCGCCACCGACTCCAACGCCTTCCTGCAACAGTTCGTCAGCCTGCAGCAACTGCTGAGCCTGATCGGCGAGCGCTACGAGTACGCCCAAGCTGATGCGCCGGTGGATGCCACGGCCGTGCGCTATGCGATACCGGGCCGTGGCCATTTCGGCGTGATCGCCAACGAAAGCGTGCCGTTCTGCAGAACCTGTTCGCGCTTGCGTCTGTCGTCGACCGGTTGGCTGCATGGCTGCCTGTCGTCGAGCAACCGCCACTATGTCGGTGATCTGCTCGACAAGCCGCGCCATCAGGCGTTGCCGGCGCTGCAGCGTCTGTTGGTCAAGGCGTTGGGCGACAAGCAGGAAGTGGCGTTCTCCGGTGGCGCTACGGTCATGAAGATTATCGGCGGCTGAACAACCGCTTTCGCGAGCAAGCTCGCTCCCACATTTCGAATGCATTCTCCTGTGGGAGCGAGCTTGCTCGCGAATACGATCTTACAATCAACGAATTTCCTGAGCTGGCGCAAAAGCTGCATCCAACGGCCATTCGCCGGTTTTCCGTCACCGGCTTCTGGAGGATGAGGATGCGTAGCCTGGTTTTGCTGCTGGCCGTTTTGGCGCTTGGCGGCTGTATGACTGTCAGCGATATGGCCGAAGGCACTCGCTATCAGATGAGCGACGCGGGGCTGCTGGATCACAGCGACAGCCGTCGGGTGAACAACTTCCGCATTCAGCCGGATTCGTTCATCTACATCGCTCAGGGCGCATTTGCACCGCCGGATGGCTCCTATCCGCGCCCGAACGTGGTGGCCGAAGAAGCGTTCAAGGGTTTTGTCGAATACTTCCCGATGGTCCGCCGCGCCCGTGCCCCTGAAGGCCTCGATCAGGCGATGGGCGAAGCCCGCGATGCTGGCGCGCACTACCTGCTGTACACCCGTTTCGCCAAGGCTGACGACCGTATCGGCAACTCTGACGAATGGCTCGATCAGGAAGCCGTGGATCGCCTCGGCATCGATGGCGGGGTGATTCAGATCATGTTGATCGAGACCAGCACCCAGTATTTGATTGATACTGCACGCATCAAGAGTCGTGGCGGTTTACTGACGTTCCACGATAACAAGCCGGAAGACCTGATCGGCCCGCCGCTGGCGCAATACGCGCGCAGCCTGCTGGGAGTCGGCGACCAATAAACCAAGGAGTACGCCATGAGTGGACCGCAAAAAGCCAATGACCTGTTGGGACAGATCCCCAAAACCAAAGGCCTGCCGCCGGTGCACTTGTGGAACCCGGACTTCTGCGGCGACATCGATATGCGCATCGCCCGCGACGGCACCTGGTATTACCTGGGCACGCCGATCGGGCGCAAGCCGATGGTCAAGCTGTTCTCCACCATCATCCGCCGCGACGGCGATGATTACTTCCTGATTACCCCGGTCGAAAAGGTCGGGATCAAGGTCGACGACGCGCCGTTCGTGGCGATTGCCGTGGAAGTCGAAGGCGAGGGCGAAGCGCAGGTCCTGCGTTTCACCACCAACGTTGAAGAGACTGCTGAGGCCGGGCCGGAACATCCGATCCGCGTCGAGATCGACCCGGTGACTCAGGAACCCGCGCCTTACGTGCACGTGCGCACCAACCTCGAAGCGTTGATTCACCGCAATGTGTTTTACCAACTGGTGGAACTGGCGGTCAGTCGTGAGATCGATGGGCAGCGCTGGTTGGGCGTATGGAGTGGCGGCGAGTTCTTCCGGATCGGCCTCGAGCCCTGACAATAAATCAAATGTGGGAGGGGGCTTGCTCCCGAAGGCGGTGTGACAGTCACCCTATGTATTGACTGCTGCACTGCCTTCGGGAGCAAGCC
>NZ_JASCPO010000098.1:0-21189 GCF_029960145.1 Pseudomonas sp. PS01299
GGCTCACTCCTACAGGGGGAGCGCATTCCAAATGTAGGAGTGAGCCTGCTCGCGATGGCGCCCGAACGCCCGACGAAGATCAACCAGATTTTTTTGAACAAAAATGAAACCGGTTTCAGAGGTAGATAACAATGAATAAACCTGCCGTTTCCATCAGCCTGTCCAGCTACGGCGCCGAGCTTGTGCGCCAACGCGGGCAGGACTTCTTCATCGATGTGCTGGCCGCCGCTGGCGCTGATCGCATCGAATGGCGCGAAGAGCTGCTGACTCGCGAAGTGCCCGAGCAACTGCAAGCCGCCACTCGGGCGCAGGGACTGCAAAGCATCTATTCGTCGCCGAGCGAACTGTGGCTCGCCGGTCAGGCGCGGCCCAATCCCGAGCTGATCAACGCCCTGCAACGCGCAGAGGCATTCGGCTCGAAATGGCTGAAAGTCTCGCTCGGTTACTTCACCGACAACTGTGATTTGCAGGCGCTGAAACAGCTGCTCGGCGCCAGCCCGGTGCAACTGCTGGTGGAAAACGACCAGACCTTGCAGGGCGGCCGCATCGAGCCGTTCCAGCGTTTTTTCGCGGCGGTGGAGCAGCATGATTTGCCGATCAAGATGACCTTCGACATCGGCAACTGGCAGTGGCAAGACCAGTCCGCCGCCAGCGCCGCACGCCTGCTCGGACGCCACGTCGGCTACGTGCACTGCAAAGCCGTGGCCCGCCGCGCCGACGGCAAACTGGTCGCCGTGCCGCCCGCCGTCAGCGACCTGCATTTGTGGGAACAACTGCTGCGGCACATGGCCCAAGGCGTTATGCGTGCCGCCGAATACCCGTTGCAGGGCGATGACCTGGTGGCACTGACCACCGAGCACGTCGCCGCCCTCGCCCGCCTTGGTCAATCGCGTCTGGAGCCTGCCCATGTCTGACATCGATATTCTGTCGTTCGGCGAAACCATGGCGATGCTGGTCGCCGAGCACACCGGAGATCTGGCTGCGGTCGAGCATTTTCACAAACGCATTGCCGGCGCCGACAGCAATGTGGCGATCGGCCTGTCGCGGCTGGGTTTCAACGTCGCGTGGCTGAGCCGGGTCGGCGCCGATTCCCTCGGACGTTTTGTAGTCGAGACCTTGATCAAGGAAGGTCTGGATTGCAGTCACGTCGCGGTCGATCACCAGCACCCGACCGGTTTCCAGTTCAAGTCGCGTAACGACGACGGCAGCGACCCGCAGGTCGAGTATTTCCGCCGTGGCTCGGCGGCCAGTCATCTGTCCGTACAGTCGATCAGCGACACTTTGCTCAGTGCCCGCCACCTGCACGCCACCGGGATTCCACCGGCACTGTCGGCCAGTGCGCGGGAAATGTCGTTCGAGCTGATGACACGCATGCGTCATGCCGGGCGCAGCGTGTCGTTCGACCCCAATCTGCGCCCGAGCCTGTGGGCCTCTGAGCAAGAGATGATCCGCGAGATCAACCGCCTCGCCGCCCTCGCTCACTGGGTACTGCCGGGTTTGAGCGAAGGTCGCTTGCTGACCGGGTTCGAAGATCCGGCGGACATCGCGGCGTTTTATCTCGATCAGGGCGCCGAAGCCGTGGCGATCAAGCTTGGGCCGCAAGGTGCCTATTACCGCACGCAGTTGGATCAGGGGTTTGTCGCCGGGGTGCCGGTGGCCAACGTGGTCGACACCGTGGGTGCGGGTGATGGCTTTGCGGTTGGCATGATCAGTGCCCTGCTGGAGCATCAGAGTTTTGCCGAGGCGGTGCAACGCGCGAACTGGATTGGCAGTCGGGCGGTGCAGAGTCGCGGGGACATGGAGGGGTTGCCGACCCGGTCTGAACTCATCGTTGAATTCGAGGCCGCTGATCGCGAGCAGGCTCACTCCTACAGTGGATCTCCGCCAGTCACAGCTGCAGCGGCAAACACATAACCCTTGTAGGAGTGAGCCTGCTCGCGATGAGGCCCGCTCAGACAACCCATTAATTGAACCTGCTGCGACAAAAACAACAAGCTCAGGAGCAACACCATGAAAACCGTAACCCTCGCCGCCCGCCGCTGGTGGTACATCATGCCGATCGTGTTCATCACCTACAGCCTGGCGTATCTGGATCGCGCCAACTACGGCTTCGCCGCCGCCTCCGGCATGGCTGCCGACCTGATGATCACCCCGGGCCTGTCGTCATTGCTCGGGGCGCTGTTCTTCCTCGGTTACTTTTTCTTCCAGGTACCGGGAGCGATCTACGCGCAGAAGCACAGCGTGAAAAAGCTGATCTTCTTCAGCCTGATTTTCTGGGGCGGCCTCGCCACCCTGACCGGCGTGGTGTCGAACGCCTACTGGCTGATCGTGATTCGCTTCATGCTCGGTGTGGTAGAAGCCGCGGTGATGCCGGCGATGCTGGTTTACCTGTGCCACTGGTTCACTCGCGCCGAACGCTCGCGGGCCAACACCTTTCTGATCCTCGGCAACCCGGTAACGATGCTGTGGATGTCGGTGGTTTCGGGCTATCTGGTGCAGCACTTCAGCTGGCGCTGGATGTTCATCATCGAAGGTTTGCCGGCGGTGATCTGGGCGTTTATCTGGTGGAAGCTGGCCGATGATCGTCCTGCTCAGGCCAAGTGGCTGAGCGAACAGGAAAAGCACGACCTGGAAAGCGCTCTCGCCGCCGAACAGGTCGGGATCAAAGCGGTGAAGAACTACGCCGAAGCGTTCCGCTCGCCGAAGGTGATCATTCTGGCGCTGCAGTTTTTCTGCTGGAGCATCGGCGTCTACGGCTTCGTGCTGTGGCTGCCGTCGATCCTCAAGGCCGGCGCGCAAATGGACATGATCGAGGCCGGCTGGCTGTCGGCGCTGCCGTATCTGGCGGCGGTGATCGGCATGCTCGCGGTGTCGTGGGGCTCGGACAAACTGCAGAAGCGTAAACGCTTCGTCTGGCCGCCACTGCTGATCGCCTCCATTGCGTTCTACGGTTCCTACGCCTTGGGCGCGGAACATTTCTGGTGGTCGTACACACTGCTGGTGATCGCCGGTGCCTGCATGTACGCACCTTACGGGCCGTTCTTCGCCATCGTTCCGGAGATCCTGCCGGCCAACGTCGCCGGCGGTGCCATGGCGCTGATCAACAGCATGGGCGCGCTCGGTTCGTTCGGCGGCTCGTACCTGGTCGGCTACCTGAACAGCTCCACCGGTTCGCCCGGTGCTTCGTACCTGCTGATGAGCGGCGCGTTGCTGCTGTCGGTGGTGCTGACGATTTTTCTCAAGCCTGGCGCCAGTGATCGTGTCGTGGCCAAAGCCGTAGTCACGCGTCCCGTGCCGGCGCACTCCTGAAGAGATTTTTGCCCATGAAAAAGCAAGTCGTGCTGTACAAGAAACTGTCGCCAGCGCTGATGACGCGTCTGCAGCAACAGTGTGAAGTAACGCTGATCGAAAGCCTCGACGCCGACGGCCTGATGAAGCTACGCGACGCCCTGCCCGGCGCCCACGGTTTACTCGGCGCCAGCCTGAAACTCGACGCCGCGCTGCTCGATCTGGCGCCGCAGCTTGAGGCCATCGCCAGTGTCTCAGTGGGTGTCGACAACTACGACATCGACTACCTGACGCGGCGCGAGATCCTCCTGAGCAACACCCCGGACGTGCTCACCGAAACCACCGCCGACACCGGTTTCGCGCTGATCCTCGCCACGGCCCGGCGCGTGGTGGAACTGGCGAACATGGTGCGCAGCGGCCAATGGCATCGCAACATCGGCCCGGCGCATTTCGGCACCGATGTGCATGGCAAGACCCTGGGCATCATCGGCATGGGCCGTATCGGCGAAGCGCTGGCGCAGCGCGGGCATTTCGGTTTTGGCATGCCGGTGCTCTATCACAGCCAGTCGCGCAAACCGGCAGTCGAGACGCGTTTTGCGGCGCAGTACCGCAGCCTGGAAGCGCTGCTGCAAGAGGCCGATTTCATCTGCCTGACCCTGCCGCTGACTGCGCAGACCGAAGGCCTGATTGGCGCCGAGCAGTTTGCGTTGATGCGCCCCGAGAGCATCTTCATCAATATCTCGCGCGGCAAAGTGGTGGATGAAGCGGCGCTGATCGACGCGTTGCGCCATCAGCGGATTCGCGCAGCGGGGCTGGATGTGTTCGAGCGTGAACCGCTGAATCATGATTCGCCGTTGTTGCAGCTGAATAATGTGGTGGCAACCCCGCACATGGGTTCGGCGACGCATGAGACACGCGAGGCGATGGCTCGGTGTGCGGTGGACAATCTGCTGGCGGCTTTGGCTGGGGAGAAGCCGGTGAATCTGGTGAATCCGGTGGCTTGGCAGGGCTGAAAAATGCGCTGAATGGCAGATTGCATTCGCGAGCAAGCCCGCTCCCACAGGGTTCGGTGTGTACAGATAACATTATGTACACACCCATCCACTGTGGGAGCGGGCTTGCTCGCGAAGAGGCCAGTTCAGGCAACACAACACTGTCAGGCACTACGCGCCTGCAACAGCTGCACCGCACACAACGCAATCCGCGTACAGGCATCCGCCAGCTGCACTCGATCCAGCACCAGCCCGATGCGAATATGCCCCGCCGCACTCGGCCCGAACGCTTCGCCAGCCAGCACAGAGACCCCATAACCTTCCAGCAAGCGCTCGGCAAACCCCTGCGCGCCAAACCCGGTCTGGCGCACATCGACCATCACGAACATCCCGCCATCGGGCCGGATCGGCTGCAACCCCGGGCAACCGCGCAAACGCTCGCACACCAGATCGCGGCGCAACCGATATTCCTCGCGCATCTGCGTCACCTCCGGCAGATCGCTTGCCAACGCGACCTCCGCTGCTTTCTGCACGAAATCCGGCAGACCGAACAGCATGCTCAACGACAGGTTCACCAGATGCTCGGCCAGCACCTTCGGCCCGATCGACCAGCCAATGCGCCAGCCGGTCATGGCATGGGATTTCGACAGGCTGTTGATGGTTGCCGTGCGTTCGGCCATGCCCGGCAGGCTCGCCGGGCTGATGTGCTCGCCCTCGTACAGCAGATCGCTGTAGACCTCGTCGCTGATCAGCCACAAATCGTGGCGCACGCACAGCGCCGCCAGCTCTTGCCAGATCAGCAGCGACAGGCTCGCGCCGGAAGGATTATTCGGACTGTTGAGCAACATCGCGCGGGTCTTCGGCGTGATCCGCGCGGCGACATCGGCGGGGTCAACGCGAAAGCCATTCTCCGGCCTGACCGGCACCGGCACCACTGTCGCGCCGCACGCGCCGAACACACCCTCATAGGTCACGTACATCGGCTCGGCGACGATCACTTCGTCACCCGGATCCAGCAGGCATTGCGCGACCGAATACACCGCGCATTGCGCGCCGGGCAGCACGATCACGTGCTCGGCATCCACCACCTGACCGCTGCGCCGCTGGTGGCGGGCGGCGATCAATTTGCGCAGCGCCAAGCGACCACGCACTTCGGAATAATGCGTATCGCCGGCCAGCAGACTGTCGATGGCGCCATGAATGATCGGCAGCGGCGTATCGAAATCCGGATCCCCCACGCTCAGCAGCAGGATATCGACGCCCTCGGCGCGCAGCTCCAGCGCTCGGTCATGAATCTGCCAGGCAGCGGCTCCCTCCCCGGCGATGCGTTGGGTCAAGGCTGAATAGCGCATGCACGTCTCCTGATTGCGCGGTCTCCAGCCTTCACCCTAGGTCAAATCACAAACCGCGCCAGCCGCTTTGTCCTTTGGATGAATTTAAAGAAGAACTTCGTACAGTGGTCGATTAGCAGTCGACTGACTACCTGTCAGAGTTGACAGTAGACCCACTTCACAAACGCTCGCTTAATCAACATGAGGAAACAACTGCGGCCCCCTCTAATCGAAACGACGGAGTGTTGAAACGATGACGAATCTGAATGAAAAAATCCTCTTATTGGACGCACCGGAAATCCCCGATGCGCTACCCAATTTCCCTGGCAGTCAGGTTAACCTGTTGCCATTGAGTGCATTGGTATCTCCTCTGAAAGTGTTAATTCCAGAATGGTATAGTTCACCTTCTGATCCAGGCGTGCCCGTACTGTTAAGGCTGTTGTTAAACGGGAATAGGGTGGCGGACTATCCTTTTACGACACCCATCGACCCGGCGCTTTTCCCATTCGAGGCCCATATTCCTGAGGCACACCTGGTACAAGAAGGCGTATATGAGGTTTCATACATCCTCGATATTGGCGGGAATGAAGACATGGCCGCGAGCACGCCGATTACGGTCGATCTAACGGCTCCCAACTTCGGCAATCCGGGAGAACCTCCGCAATTTCCACCAGAAATCGACAGTGAGGGGATCACACCGCAGTATCTCGCCGCCCACAATGATGAAGTTCTGGTAACCATTGCCATCTATATGCAGCAGCGAGCCTGCGACAGCATCGAATTTCACTTTGGCTCACTTGCGGCGGAGCCAGTCATCATTGAAACGGTGCATGACGCAACTTCACGTACCGTTATCAAACTGAGTGGCGCGATTATCCGTGAGATAGGTTCCGGCACGATGTTCGCGTTTTACAGGCTGCGCGATCGTGCAGGAAACCTTGGGCAACAGTCTTCGTTTAAGCAAGTCAAAGTGGACCTGTCTTGAAGCGCTGACTCTTCGAGGTGGGCCGAACACTCATCTGGTTCGGCCCACATCAGGCAACTGCGTATTTCTCAAATCACAAACCGCGCCACCATGGCATTCAAATCCACCGCCAGACGCGACAGTTCATGGGTTGCGGCGCTGGTCTGATTCGCGCCGGCGGCGGACTGCGTGGCCAGATCACGGATGTTGACCAGGTTGCGGTCGACCTCACGCGAGACCTGCGCCTGTTCTTCCGAGGCACTGGCGATCACCAGGTTGCGTTCGTTGATCTGGTGGATCGACTGGGTGATTTGCTCCAGCGCCACACCCGCAGCGCGGGCCATTTCCAGAGTGGTCTGGGTGCGCTGGTTGCTTTGCTGCATCGACGACACCGCTTCGCCGGTACCGTTCTGGATGCCGGCGACCATTTTTTCGATTTCCTGAGTCGATTGCGCAGTGCGATGGGCCAAGGCGCGTACTTCGTCCGCTACCACCGCAAAACCGCGTCCGGCCTCACCGGCACGCGCTGCTTCGATCGCCGCGTTGAGGGCCAGCAGGTTGGTCTGTTCGGCGATGGCGCGGATCACATCCAGCACCTTGCCGATGTCACGACCCTGCGCGGCGAGGCCTTCGATCATTTGCGCGGTGCTCTGCACGTCATGGGTCATGGTCTGGATCGCGTCGACGGTTTTCACCACTTGATCGCGACCTTCGCGGGCGGCCTGGGTCGACTGGTTCGAGGCTTCGGAGGTCGAGACCGCGTTACGTGCGACTTCTTCCACAGCGGCGGTCATTTCGTTGACGGCGGTGGCGGCTTGTTCGATCTCGTTGTTCTGCTGTTGCAGGCCACGGGAAGCCTCCTCGGTGACAGCGCTCAACTCTTCGGCCGCCGCGCCCAACTGAGTCGCGGAGCCGGCGATCTGTTCGATGGTTTTGCGCAGGTTGATCTGCATCGTGGACAGGGCTTGCAGCAGTTGGGTGGCTTCGTCCTTGCCATCGACTTCGATGGACTGGGTCAAGTTGCCGCCGGCGATGGTTTGCGCAGCCTGTACGGCACGATTCAATGGGGTGACGATGCTGCGAGTCAGCAACAGGGCCAGCAGTACCGTGGCGAGCGCGGCGACCACGGCAACAACGATGATGCCGGTAATGGCGCTGTCGTAATGTTCACCGGCCTGATTGGAGGCGACTTTCGCGCCCGCCGCGTTGATTGCGATCAGCTTGTTCAGTTGTTCGCCCATCTGGTCGGTGCCGTCCTTGATCCGCGTGTTGATCAAGGTGCGCATCTCGTCGACCTTGTCCTGACGCGACAGCTCCATCATCTGGTTTTGCGCTTGCAGGTAGTTGTCGAGCGTGGTCGCGAACGTCTGATACAACGCACGCTCTTCGCTCTCTGCCGGCAACGCGGCGTAACTGGCCTGAGCACTGCGCACCTTGTCCACCAGCACGCCGATGCGTGTTTGCGCTTCTTGCAGACCTGCCGGGTCGCGGTTGACCAGAATCCGGAACGACAGAATCCGCAGGCGCAGAACGTTTTCCGTGACCACGCCAAGGTAGGTGACGCTGGGCAGTTGATTGGTCTCCATGTCGATGGAAGCCTGGCGGATGGTCGACATGCGGTTGACGGCGAACACACCAAGGACAATCACCAGCAAGGCGATAAAGGCAAAACCGAGGAAGGCACGGGGCGCGATATTCAGGTTACGCAAGGACATGGTTGGACTCTCGGATAGAGGTAGCTGCGAGCGTCCGTGCCGTCATCACTGGCCCTTGGGGGCGGGACCAGTCAGGCGTCACTGTTCGAGGGAATCTGTGTGCGCCTGATCTCTGTATCGGCGGGGCTTTAGGAAGATTTCGTGTAAAGCGAAAATATTTTTCAAGGTGTTTCAGCGCTGAAACACCTTGACACTAACCCCCTGTGGAGAGGGGATTTATCCCCTCTCCACAACATCTTCACGCAATCAGCTATTGAGTTTGGCCATCTGCCAGACGCGGGCGATGTCAGTCGCCCGTTCGCGCAACAAGCGTGGAGCTTCGGCACAGGCCTGCTCCAGGGTCATCGGGCCGCTGGTGACGGCGAATGCGGCGTCGATGCCGTGCTCGTAGAGTTCCTGATAACCCTCACCCAAGGTGCCGGCGATGACGATCACCGGCACGCCGTGCTGCTTGGCAATCCGCGCCACGCCGAACGGGGTCTTGCCGCGCAAGGTCTGCGCGTCGAAGCGCCCTTCTCCCGTGATCACCAGGACGGCGCCGTTTGCCGCTTCGGCCAGCCCCACCAGTTCGGCAACCACTTCCACGCCGGCCTGAAATTGCGCACCGAGAAACGCCTTGGCCGCAAAACCCAATCCCCCCGCCGCACCACTGCCCGGCTCATCGCGAACGTCCTTGCCCAACGCTTGCGCGCAGAGCTCGGCGAAATGCCCCAGCGCCTGATCCAGTTGCTGCACGTGTGCCGGTGAAGCGCCCTTTTGCGGGCCGAAAATCGCCGAGGCCCCGTGCGGGCCGCACAGCGGGTTGTTGACGTCGGCGGCGATGTCGAAGCGCACGTGGGCCAGACGCGGATCAAGCTCGCTCAAGTCCAGTCGCGCCAGTTGTGCCAGCGCCAAGCCGCCCGGCACCAATGGCTGACCCTGCGCATCGAGCAATTTCACCCCAAGCGCCTGCATCGCGCCGGCGCCGCCGTCGTTGGTGGCGCTGCCGCCAATCGCCAGAATCACCCGTTGCGCGCCGGCATCCAGCGCGGCGCGAATCAGTTCGCCGGTGCCGAAAGTGCTGGTGATGCAGGCATCGCGTTGCCCCGTAGGCACTAATTGCAAACCACTGGCCTCGGCCATTTCGATGATCGCGGTGTGATTGTGTGGCAACCAGCCCCACGCGGCGTCGACCGGCGCACCCAGCGGCCCGCGTACTCGGGTGCGGCGCAGTTCACCCTCGCATGCGGCGAGAATCGATTCCACCGTGCCCTCGCCGCCGTCGGCCATCGGGCATTTGACCAGTGTTGCTTGCGGCCAGACTTGCGCCAGCCCCAGCGCAATGGCCTCGGCAACGCCTTGGGCACTTAGGCTGTCCTTGAACGAATCGGGGGCGATGACGATCTTCATGCGAATTCTCCAGTTCCAATGCCGTTCATGCTGCCAGTCGGCCTGCGCATTGACGCCTGTCCGCTGCACAAGCGCGGTGGGCGTTTATTGTTCATTTCTACAAAAGCCTTGGGGATGAATGTAGTGGCCCTATCGCGAGCAGGCTCACTCCTACATTTGAAATGCGTTCCCCTGTAGGAGTGAGCCTGCTCGCGATGGCGTCGGTGAAAACATCCGATCAGCCCGGATCAATGTGCGGCAGCAATTGCACCCCGAGATATAGCGCCAGCATCCCGTCGAGTTTCAGCGGATCAACCCCGCTCAACTCAGCAATCCGCTCCATTCGATAACGCAAGCTGTTGCGATGAATGCCCAGCGCATCGGCGCAGGCCTGACTCTGCCCGTCGTGTTCACACCAACTGCGCAGGGTCGCGAGCAACTGGCCATTGCCGTCCTTGGCGATAACTTTGCGCAACGGTTTGAGCAATTCATCCAGCGCATCATCGTTGCGATGGCGCCAGAGCATCACCGGCAAGCGATAGCGATTGAGCGTCAGCAAGCGCGAATTCGGCAGCACTTCCCGGCCATAAGCCAGCAGATCGCCAACCCGCCGATAACAGCGGCGTAACCCGGCCAGCCCATCCGCCTGCCCGCCCACAGCGATGCGCAGAATGTTCCAGCCGAGGCCATCGAGTTTTTCCAGCAGGCGATCATGCTCAACCGTTTGACTTGCGGGTCGGCACCACAGCAGCGACGACTTGGCCGAACTCACGCACCAGCTGTCCGGATAGCGCGAGGTCAGCCACGCGCTCAACGCCTCGACGGTTTGCCCCGGCCCATGCTCCAGACCCAGTTCGAACAGATACGGCACCCGGGTCAACTGCGGCTTGAGCCCCAGTTGCTGCGCCTCATCGACCAGCCGCGGCGAGTCGCCGGCTTCGCTCAACAGCAACGCCAACAGGTCATCGCAACGCTGGCGCCGCCATTGCTGCTCGGCCTGCTGGTTGCGCTGGCCGACGAGCATTTCGGCGGTCATGCGCACCAGTTCGGCGTAGGTGCGCAGTTGCTCCGGTTCGCCGGTAATACCGAGCACGCCGATCAGGCGTTGATCGAGCATCAGCGGCAGGTTGATCCCCGGCTGCACACCCTTCAAATGCACGGCGGTTTGTGCATCGATCTCTACCACCCGCCCGTTGGCCAGCACCAGTTGCGCACCTTCGTGACGGGTGTTGATGCGCTCCAGCTCGCCGCTGCCAAGGATCAGGCCCTGGCTGTCCATGACGTTGACGTTGTAGGGCAAAATGGCCATGGCCCGGTCGACGATATCCTGAGCGAGGTCGTGATCGAGTTCGAACATGATCGGCAAAATCCTTAAGCAGCGGCGGCGGACGGTTGTTCACCCGCACAGGGTCTGGCGGCAAACCCTGTGCTCAGGCACAAAGACAATCCGGCCACAGGTGGCCGAGACTCTCGGGGCGATCAACGTTAACCTGTGCATCGCAAAAAATCATAATAAAGAGAGAGCCGCTATGTCGCAGAGCGCCGCAGCTACCCAGACCATCGACGACGGTAAAAACGCCGTCTACAAACGCATCACCCTGCGTTTGATCCCCTTCATCTTCATCTGCTACCTGTTCAACTACCTCGACCGGGTCAACGTTGGCTTCGCCAAACTGCAGATGCTCGACGCATTGAAGTTCAGTGAAACCGTTTACGGCCTCGGTGCCGGGATCTTCTTCATCGGCTACGTGCTGTGCGGCGTGCCGAGCAACCTGGCGCTGACCCGATTCGGCCCGCGCCGCTGGATCGCCCTGATGATGATCACTTGGGGCACGCTGTCGACCTGCCTGTTGTTCGTCACCACCCCGACCCAGTTCTACACCCTGCGCCTGTTCACCGGTGCGGCCGAAGCCGGGTTCTTCCCGGGTGTGGTGCTGTACCTCTCGCAGTGGTTCCCGACGTTCCGCCGTGGGCGGATCATGGCACTGTTCATGTCGGCGATCCCGGTCTCGGGCCTGCTCGGCAGCCCATTCTCCGGCTGGATCCTCAATCACTTCGCCGCCGGGCAAGGTGGACTGGCCGGCTGGCAGTGGATGTTCCTGCTGCAAGGTATTCCGACCGTGATCCTCGGCGCCCTCGCCTATTTCCTGCTCAGCGACAACTTCGCCAATGCCAAGTGGCTGAGTCCGCATGAGCGCGCGGTGCTTGAGGCGGATCAGGCCGAAGACCTGGCGAACAAACCGAAAACCACTTCCGACTCACTGCTCGCGGTGTTCAAGAACCCGGCGATCTGGGCCTTTGGCCTGATCTACTTCTGCATCCAGAGCGGCGTGTACGCGATCAACTTCTGGCTGCCGTCGATCATCAAGAACCTAGGCTTCAGCGACAACCTGGTGATTGGCTGGCTGAGTGCGATTCCTTACCTGCTGGCGGCGGTGTTCATGTTGCTGGTCGGGCGTTCGGCGGACTTGCGCAAAGAACGGCGCTGGCACTTGGTGGTGCCGATGCTGATGGGCGCGCTCGGTCTGCTGATCGCGGTGAACTTCGCCGCCAACCCGGCCATCGCCATCCTCGGCCTGACCATTGCCACCATGGGCGCGCTGACCGGTCTGCCGATGTTCTGGCCAGTGCCGACTGCCCTGTTGAGCGCGGGCGCCGCGGCCGGTGGTCTGGCGTTGATCAACTCGATGGGGCAAATGGCCGGTTTCCTCAGCCCGTACCTGGTGGGTTGGGTCAAGGAAAGCACCGGTTCGACCGATGCGGCGTTGTATTTGCTGGCGGGGGTGATTGTCGGCGGCAGCTTGCTGGCGTTGCGCATGACGCGGACGCTGCGGGCTTAATCATCACGCATCAAGATCAAAAGATCGCAGCCTGCGGCAGCTCCTACATGCATGGAAATACGCGTTTCCCTGTAGGAGTTGCCGCAGGCTGCGATCTTTTTTTGCTCACTGATTGCAACGCCCGAACTTGCCAATCACGGAAAAATCCCGCAAAAACGCACGAATCTTTAAAGGATTTTTACCAATGAGCTCGATTCTCGATCTGGAGATCTTCGTCCGCGTGGCCGACTCCGGCAGTATTTCTTCCGCTGCCCGCACGCTTGAACTGACGCCGGCCGCCGCAAGCATCGCCTTGAAGCGCCTGGAAACCCGCCTCGGTATCCGCCTGCTCGCGCGCTCTACGCGCAGCATGCGCCTGACCGAAGAAGGTCGGCGTTATCTCGACAGCGTACGCATCGCCCTGTCCGCCCTGGCCGAAGGTGAGCAGGCACTGAAGCAACACGGCGAAGGCCTCAGTGGTGTGCTGCAACTGGCGGCGCCCTCGGACTTCGGGCGCAACGTGTTGTTGCCGTGGCTGGACGACTTCAAACGTGCGCACCCGAATATCCAGCTGCAATTGCTGCTCAACGATCGGCACGCCGATCTGTTCCGCGAAACCGTGGATGTCGCGCTGCGCTTTGGTGTGCCCAGTGATTCGACGCTGGTAGCGTTGCCAATTCTGCCGGCGCATCGCCGCGTTGCCTGCGTCAGCCCGGACTATCTCGCCCGCCATGGCACACCGCAACATCCCGGCGAACTGCGCGAACACAGCGCCCTGCTCTACCTGCGCAATGGTCGGCCCTACAACACCTGGCATTTCAGTCGCGAGGACGAAACGCTGGAAGTGGAAGTCCACGGCGATTACTTCAGCGATGACGGCGAAGTCGCGCGGCGCTGGGCCCTGGCCGGGCATGGCATTGCCTACAAAGCCTGGCTGGACGTCGCCGAGGATGTGCGCGGCGGACGCCTGCTGACGCTGTTTGATGACTGGCATGGCGAGAGCGTGCCGTTCAATCTGCTGTGTCCGCATCGGGTGCAGGTGTCCGAACGCGTTCGGGTGTTGCAGGCGTTTTTGCAGACGCGTTGCGCAGCGCTCAGCCGATAATTCACTTTGCCCCGTCGGATGCTTCTGGTATTTGATTGGAGTTTTCCCACCGATAAAAGGATTTCGGCATGAGCTACCGCACACTGGGGCACTCGGGGTTGCAGGTGTCCACCCTCACCCTCGGCACGATGATGTTTGGCGAGCAGACCAGCGCCGAGGACTCGCTGCGCATCATCGACAAGGCCTGGGATCAGGGCATCAATTTCATCGACACCGCCGACGTCTACACCAACGGCCGCTCGGAAGAAATCGTCGGCGAGGCGATCGCCCGCCATCGGCACGAATGGGTGTTGGCAACCAAGGTCGGTTTCGGCCCGGCGGACGGCGTGCCGAACCGCAGCGGCTTGAGCCGCAAGCACATCTTCAATGGTCTGGAGGCCAGCCTGACCCGTCTTGGCACCGACTATCTCGACATCTATTACCTGCACCGCGAAGACCACAACACGCCGCTGGAAGTCACGGTGTCGGCGATCGGCGACCTGATTCGTCAGGGCAAGATCCGTTACTGGGGCCTGTCGAACTATCGCGGCTGGCGCATCGCCGAGGTGATTCGCATCGCTGACAAGCTCGGTATCGACCGCCCGGTGATCAGTCAGCCGCTGTACAACATCGTCAACCGCCAGGCCGAGACCGAGCAGATCAGCGCCGCGCAAACCTATGGCCTCGGCGTGGTGCCTTACAGCCCGCTGGCTCGCGGCGTGCTCAGCGGCAAGTACGCACCCGACGCCACTCCCGACGCCAACAGCCGCGCCGGGCGTCATGACAAACGCATTCTGGAAACCGAATGGCGCGTGGAATCGCTGCGCATCGCCCAGCAGATTCAGCAGTACACCCAGGGCCGTGGCGTCGGGATTGTCGAATTCGCGATTGCCTGGGTGCTGAACAACAGCGCGGTGACCTCGGCGATTGTCGGGCCGCGCACCGAACAACAGTGGGATGCTTATACCAAGGCGCAGGCGGTGCAGATCACGGCGGAGGATGAAGCGTTTATCGACTCGCTGGTGACGCCGGGGCATGCTTCGACGCCGGGGTTTAACGATGTGAGCCATTTTGTGTCGGGCCGTAAACCGCGTTCGACGTGAGCCCCCCGCCCTTACCCTAGCCCTCTCCCGGAGGAGAGGGAACCGATCGGGGAATATTGAAGCTACGCTTTTGCCTGAAGCTGTTGTGTTGAATCCATAATCGACTCGGACTTTCACATCGCTGAATGTCGCGAGACCCTACGGTCAGTCCCCTCTCCCTCTGGGAGAGGGTTAGGGTGAGGGGCTTTTGGGTTCATGTAGAAAATATTGACCGCCCCGGCCAATATTCAGCACAAAAACCACGTATCCTGCGCGCCCTGTTTGATCACCCATCCGCGAGGACAGTTTGTCTAAAGGTATCGCTCTATCGGTTTCAGCTTCGGTGCTGTTTGCCGTCATGTATTACTACACCTCGCTGCTCACTCCGTTGAGCGGCGTGGAAATCTTTGGCTGGCGGATGCTGCTCACCGTGCCGTGCATGACCGTGTTCATGCTGGTGTCGGGTGAATGGCGGCGGGTGCTGGAGTTGCTGCGCAAGGTGGCGGGCTATCCAAAGCTGATTGGCGGTCTGATTGTTTCGTCGGGTTTGCTCGGCGTGCAGTTGTGGCTGTTCATGTGGGCGCCGCTCAACGGCTACAGCCTCGATGTGTCGCTGGGTTATTTCCTGTTGCCGCTGGCGATGGTACTGACCGGGCGCATTGTGTACGGCGACAGCCTGTCGTACCTGCAGAAAATCGCGGTGTTCTTTGCCGTTCTCGGCGTGGCGAACGAGCTGTATCGGGTCGGCGGATTTTCCTGGGCGACCCTGGTGGTCGTGGTCGGTTACCCGCTGTATTTCGTCCTGCGCAAACGCCTGAAGACCGACAACCTGGGCGGTCTGTGGGTCGACATGACCTTGATGCTGCCGGTGGCGTACTGGTTCGTGCGCGGTGGTGAGCAAGGTTTCGCCGTGTTCGATCAGTATCCGGGCTTGCTCTGGCTGATTCCGCTGCTCGGTCTGATCAGTGCTTCGGCGCTGGTGGTGTACATCATTGCCAGCCGCTTGCTGCCGTTCAGCCTGTTTGGTTTGCTCAGTTACGTCGAGCCGGTGTTGCTGCTCGGCGTGGCGCTGTTGCTCGGTGAAAGCATCAAGGCCGGCGAGTGGCTGACCTACATTCCGATCTGGCTCGCCGTTGTGGTGCTGATCTTCGAAGGCTTCAAACACCTGATGCGACAACGCAGGTCTTAAAAGCAACACAAAACTACTGTGGGAGCGGAATTGCTCGCAAAAGCGTCAGTTCAGTCAACAAAGACCTTGAACGAAAGACCGAATTCGCGAGCAAGCCCGCTCCCACAGTTTTGCTGATGCAAAAAAAAATCCCGGCTGTGCATGACTGCAAGCCGGGATTTTTTCATTCTGGTGGAGGATTACTCGGTTGCGAGCACACCACGACGCACCTGATCACGCTCGATCGATTCGAACAGGGCCTTGAAGTTGCCCTCGCCGAAACCATCGTCGCCTTTACGCTGGATGAATTCGAAGAACACCGGGCCCATCAGGGTTTCCGAGAAGATCTGCAGCAGCAGGCGCTTGTCGTCCGGGTTCGACGAGCCGTCGAGCAGGATGCCGCGCGATTGCAGTTGATCCACCGGCTCGCCGTGGTTCGGCAGACGGCCTTCGAGCATTTCGTAGTAGGTGTCCGGCGGTGCGGTCATGAAGCGCATGCCGATCTTCTTCAACTGATCCCAGGTCTTGACCAGGTCGTCGGTGAGGAACGCCACGTGCTGAATGCCCTCGCCATTGAACTGCATCAGGAACTCTTCGATCTGCCCGGCGCCCTTGGACGACTCTTCGTTCAGCGGGATGCGGATCATGCCGTCCGGTGCGGTCATCGCTTTCGAGGTCAGGCCGGTGTATTCGCCCTTGATGTCGAAATAGCGGATCTCGCGGAAGTTGAACAGCTTCTCGTAGAAGTTGGCCCAGTAGGCCATGCGGCCGCGGTACACGTTGTGGGTCAGGTGGTCGATGATCTTCAGACCGGCACCGACCGGGTTGCGATCAACGCCCTCGATGAACACGAAGTCGATGTCATAGATCGAACTGCCTTCGCCGAAACGGTCGATCAGGTACAGCGGCGCGCCGCCGATGCCCTTTATCGCTGGCAGGTTCAGCTCCATCGGGCCGGTTTCGATGTGGATCGGCTGAGCACCGAGTTCCAATGCGCGGCTGTAGGCCTTTTGCGAATCCTTCACGCGGAACGCCATGCCGCACACCGACGGTCCATGCTCGGCCGCGAAATACGAGGCCACACTGTGCGGTTCGTTGTTGAGGATCAGGTTGATCGCGCCCTGACGGTACAGGTGCACGTTCTTGGAGCGGTGGGTCGCGACTTTGGTGAAGCCCATGATCTCGAAGATCGGCTCCAGGGTGCCAGGAGTCGGCGATGCGAACTCGATGAACTCAAAGCCCATCAGGCCCATTGGGTTTTCGTATAAATCTGCCATGGTGACGCCTCATCATTCTTATCAATTAACCAGAGTTATTTGTCAGTAATGCTGAGACCGGCGGGAGGTGCGCAGGAGATGCCTCGCACACTGCGGGCGAGGAAGTCACCGTAGATCAGTTGAAACCCGAATATCTTCATTGTCGACCCAAGGCTCTTGCGGGCGAGGCTTCTGCTGCCAGAAGACGTTTATTATTGTATGCGTAACCCGATTCTACACAGCGTAAATAGGGTTGTCTGCCCTCTCTATAAAATCCGCCTTTTTCGCATCGGTGCAAGGGGTTTGTTGCACACGTAAACAAGCTGAGCCTGTATCGCACTCGCCCCGCAGATCAATCGCCTGTAAGCGGCACAAGCGGCAACGGCCATCTATCATGCGTTTTGACTCCGCTGTTTTTCACAGGCGCGCCGTTGCCAGCCTGCATTCGAGAGTTTCACTCCATCGCAACAGGACGCGTCCATGCCCTTGACTGTCAAACCCCGCCGCAAACGTAGCGTGCGGATGATTGTGACCCTGCTTTGCGGCCTGCTGCCGGTGCTTTTGGGCACAGGGATTCTGTATCTGCAAGCCGAACGCACCTTGCAACAGAGCACGCAAAATACCGCCGAGGAGGCGTTGCGCCAGTTTGAACTGATGCTCGACAACACCGCCCAGGCCGCCAGCGAACTGCTGCCCCTGGCCGGCCAGCCCTGCGACAGCGTCAAACTGGCCTTGCGTGAGCAGGTGACCCGTCGACCTTTTGTACGCTCGACCAATCTGGTGTGGGACAACAACCTCTATTGCAGCTCGCTGTTCGGGGAGTTCAAGGAGGCCGTGAATCCGGGTGACTATACGCAGGGCAAACTGTGGTTGATGAATGGCAACCCCGTCACGCCCAGAACCGCGCTGTTGGTGTATCGCCTCAGCGAAGGTCGCGGTGGCGCGCTGACCACCCTCGATGGTTATCACCTGAGCAACATCCTGCGCCTGATCGGCCGGCAGACGCTGCTGTTGTTGCAGGTCGGCGATAACTGGCTGTCCGTCGATGGCAAGGTGCATCAAGGCGCCCTGCCGCCGTTACCGGTGGCGCAGAGTATGCTCGCGTCTTCGCGCTATGCCTTCAGTGTCAGTGCAGGCTTCCCGCAGGGGCAAACGTGGCGCTACATGGCCGGCGAATACCCGCCGCTGTTCAGTCTGCTGATATTTTTCGGGGTGATCGCGGGCGCTATCGCCCATGTCCTGCAACGGCGCGCCACTTCGCCCAGCCATGAGATGCTGCGCGCGCTGGAGGCTGGCGAATTCATTCCCTACTTCCAGCCGGTGGTGCATGGCGACAGCCGGAAATGGTCCGGCGCTGAAGTGCTGATGCGCTGGAATCACCCCAAGGAGGGTCTGGTGCGTCCGGATCTGTTCATTCCGTTTGCCGAACATTCAGGCCTGATCGTGCCCATGACTCGTTCGCTGATGCAGCAGACAGCCGCCCTGCTCGGCCCGTTGTCGGCGGAGTTCGACAAACCGTTCCACATCGGCATCAACATCACCGCCAGCCATTGCCAGGATCTGCAACTGGTGGAAGACTGTCGCGGGTTTCTCGCTGCTTTTGCCCCCGGCAGTATCAACCTGGTGCTGGAGCTGACCGAGCGCGAGCTGATTGAGCCAACCGATGTCACGCACCTATTGTTCGAGCAGTTGCACGCGCTGGGGGTGATGATCGCCATCGACGATTTCGGTACCGGCCATTCAAGTCTGGGCTACCTGCGAACATTCAATGTCGATTTTCTCAAGATCGACCAGAGTTTCGTCGCGATGATCGGCATTGATGCGCTGTCGCGGCATATTCTGGACACGATTATCGAACTGTCGGCCAAGCTCGATTTGGGTATTGTTGCCGAAGGTGTAGAAACTCAGGCTCAGGCTGACTATCTGACCGCACACCACGTCAACTTCCTGCAGGGCTATCTGTTCGGAAAACCCATGCCTGGCGCCGACTTCATCGATGCATTAAGTCACCATTAACTAAAAATAAATTAAGCCCGGCGCTGCGACCGGACGCACCAAATTGATACAAAACACCACTGTTGTTACATGACGACAAGATCAGGATTTACTCTTGGCGCATTAACTACTACAATTTTTTCAGCCTGTGCAAGATTGGCAGGTGAGCCATTATCACCGAGTCGCTTCAAGGCTCTTGGCTTATAGCTTTGTTTGCGGTTGGTATCAGCCAAACACACTATTGGAGTAAAGATATTGTCCAGACTCGCTGAATTTCGTGCAGCTGAAAAGGCCCTTCAGGAACAGCTCAAGCAGTTGGAATCGCTGAAGAACGATGCCGGGCTCAAGAAAGAAATCGAATTCGAAGAAAAGCTCCAGGGGCTGATGAAAACCTACGGCAAAGGCCTGAAAGACATCATCGCCATCCTCGATCCGAACCCGTCCAAGTCCGGCCTGCAAGTGTCTGCCGCACCGAAAACCCGCCGCGCTCGCGTGGTCAAGGTCTATCAGAACCCGCACACCGGTGAACTGATCGAAACCAAGGGCGGCAATCACCGCGGCCTGAAAGCCTGGAAAGAACAGTACGGTGCTGCCACCGTCGATTCCTGGTTGCGCGGTTAATCTTGCGTCAACAAACAAGCCCTGCTCTATGCAGGGCTTTTTTTTCGACAATATCTAACAAAAGCAACGATTTCCGCCACGCTAATTATCAATCTGCTTTAACACCTACAAGCCGTGAGGCTAAACATTTTGCGCCGGGATGTTGCAACCGCAACGACCGCTAAACTTTATGCTTAATTCCTTCGGGTATCTAAACCCGTAGCGGTGCAAACAGACGCTTAAAGTTTCAAGCTGTTTCTCACTGCGACTATTTCCTCGGCGCTCGCCTTATAAACCTCAGCCTGACCCGCGTAAGAAAGTACATAAGCCTTATCCTTCGCGACCGCAGCAACCAATGTTTGCGACAACACATGACGGCCGTTTTCGGTGATCGTGCAGGTGGTCTCCAGTGCATCCAGAGCGGCGAGTTTTGCCGGATGTATCTTGTTGCAAACGCTTTGATAGCCGCCCTGGAAGAAGTCTTTCTGAATAGATTTGCGCATTTCCAGCAGGACACCCTGCACATTGACCTGATGGCCTGCCTCAACCTGGCTCATGGTCAACTCCATCACCATCACCTGATTGCCGTCGGTGTCGGTTTTCACCGCGCGCTGGCGCGAAACCTGAGGGGCTTGATCGGGTAGCGCCTCCACTTCCCAGCCAGCAGGCCAAGTGATGCTCGGCTGGTCCGCCAGCGCAGGAGCGGCAAGCAAAGACGAGAAAAGGCAAACGAACAGCGCTTTGAACGGTCGGATCATTACCAGAGGCACTCGCAGATTGAGCAGCAAAGTCTGAGGCCCGGCCGCCCACAGAGCAAGCCGCGCATTCGGTTTGGCGATGCCGCCCCGCATGCGTATCATTGCGCCCATTCACTCGCCCCATTGTTACGGAGGGCCTATGAGCCTGCACGAACTGAACACTTTCCCCGGCGTCACCGCCACTCCAGACAGCGCAACCCGCAACTTCGTCTTCAACCACACCATGCTGCGTGTGAAGGACATCACCAAGTCGCTGGACTTCTACACCCGCGTCCTGGGCTTCTCGCTGGTGGAAAAGCGTGATTTCCCGGAAGCCGAATTCAGCCTGTACTTCCTCGCGCTGGTCGACAAGGCGCAGATCCCGGCCGACGCCGCCGCCCGCACCGAATGGATGAAGTCGATCCCCGGCATTCTGGAACTGACCCACAACCACGGCACCGAAAACGACGCCGACTTCGCCTATCACAATGGCAACACCGACCCACGCGGTTTCGGCCACATCTGCATCTCGGTGCCAGACATCGTTGCCGCGTGCGCACGTTTTGAAGAGCTGGGCTGTGATTTCCAGAAGCGCCTGACTGATGGCCGTATGAAAAGCCTGGCGTTCATCAAGGACCCGGATGGCTACTGGGTTGAAATCATCCAGCCTGCGCCGCTGTAACTGACTGCAAATTTCTCCTGTAGGAGTGAGCCTGCTCGCGATAGCGGTGTGTCAGGCCATGATGTTTTGAATGTGCAGCCGCCATCGCGAGCAGGCTCACTCCTACAA
>NZ_JASCPO010000099.1:0-20836 GCF_029960145.1 Pseudomonas sp. PS01299
CGCCGGGTCAGCCCACACATGCGTCACAGGCCCACCGCTTTCGCGAGCAAGCCCGCTCCCACAGGGGTATGCGCTGGTTTTAGAAAGTGATCTCGGCTGCGGGTTTGACGTCGACCCGGGCCGTGGCGCCCGTCAGGTGCGCCAGATCCTTGTTGTGTTCGGCGATGATGTCTTCGGCGCTCATGGTGCCGTTGTCGAGGGTGGAATGGGCGTCTGCCACAAGCACCACGTCGTAACCCAACTGATGAGCCTTGCACACGGTGGCGTTGACGCAGTAGTCGGTCTGCAGGCCTCAAATGATCAGGCGTTCGAAGTCTTCGCTGGGTAGCAGTTTGCCCAGCTCGGTCTGATAGAACGAATCCGGGGTGGTTTTGCGTACGCGCAGGTCTTGCTCCGTCGTCAGCAGGCCGTCGGCGAGTTGCCAGCCTTCGGCACTGTAGGCCAAAGAACTGTCCTTTTCTTCATGCTGTATCAGCACCACCGGCACGCCAGTCTTGCGCGCACGCGTGCTGAGCTGGTTAATGGTGTCGATCACACGGTGGATGTCGAAGCACTGATACTCGCCTGAGCAGAGAGCCTGTTGGACGTCGATGATCAGCAATGCGCTAGACATGATGGGCCTTCCTTGATCGATCCTTGAGACAGGGGGCGGAGCCAAGCCCCGCCGCCCTTTTTACGCCGCTCAATAACCCAATGACAACCCGGTGTTACGCCGTGGATCGTTGGCCCCGTAGAAACGGTTTTTGCCCACCGGTTTACCGCCCAGCGACGGCGCGCCGACCAAGATCGCGGCGATGTGGTTGGCATCCTGCGGCCCGGCAAATTTGTGGCCCCAGCTTTCGAGGATTTTCTTCGTGTCGGGACTGGCGGCGTAGTCTTCGAGGTTGGTCTGCTCGGGCATCCATTGCTGGTGGAAGCGTGGCGCGTCGACCGCTTCCTGCAGGCCCATGCCGTAGTCGATGACGTTGAGCATGGTCAGCAAGGTCGCGGTGATGATCCGACTGCCACCCGGCGTACCAACCACCATCACCACTTTGCCGTCCTTGGTGACGATGGTCGGGCTCATCGACGACAGCGGGGTTTTGCCCGGAGCGATGGCATTGGCCTCGCCCTGCACCAGACCGTACATGTTCGGCACACCGACCTTGGAGGTGAAGTCGTCCATCTCGTCGTTTAGGATCACCCCGGTCTTGCTCGCCATCACCCCGGCGCCGAACCAGTCGTTGAGGGTGTAGGTCACCGACACTGCGTTGCCCCACTTGTCGACGATCGAATAGTGCGTGGTGTTGTTGCCCTCATGCGGGGCGACGCCGGGTTTCAGCTCGGCGGAGATCCCGGCCTTCTGCGGCTGGATCGCGTTGCGCAGCTTGGTCGCGTAGTTCTTGTCCAGCAGATGCTCGATCGGGTTCTTCACAAAATCCGGGTCACCCAGATAGCTGTTGCGGTCCACGTAAGCGTGACGCATCGCTTCGATCTGGTAGTGCATGCCTTGGGCCGAATGGAAGCCCAGATCCTTCATCGGATAGCCTTCAAGAATGTTCATGATCTCGCAGATCACCACCCCGCCGGAGCTTGGCGGTGGCGCCGAGACCACATGGTAGCCACGGTAATCGCACTCCACCGGGGCCAGTTCGCGGGTCTTGTATTTGTCGAGGTCGGCCTGGGTGATGATGCCCTTGTTGGCCTGACTGGACGTAACGATGGCGTCGGCCACCCAGCCTTTATAGAAACCGTCAGCGCCTTTTTCGGAAATGGTGCGCAGGGTCTTCGCCAGATCCTTCTGCACCAGCTTCTGCCCGACCTGCATCGGCTCGCCGTTGTGCAGGAAGATCGAGCCGGAATCACGCATGTCCTTTTTGAACACATCGGTGGCGTAGTCCAACAGATCGACGTCGCCCTGCTCCAGCTCGAAGCCGTCTTCCGCCAGTTTGATCGCCGGGGCGATCATGTCCTTGCGCGGTTTGGTGCCGTACTTGCTCAGCGCCAGCTCCATGCCCGACACGGTGCCCGGCACCGCCACGGCGAGGTGACCACGAGTGCTCAGATCCGGGACGACGTTGCCGTCCTTGTCCAGGTACATGTTGGCAGTCGCCGCCAGCGGAGCTTTTTCGCGGAAGTCGAGGAAGGTCTTGCGCCCGTCCGCCAGTTGAATGGTCATGAAACCGCCACCGCCGAGGTTGCCTGCGGCGGGATACACCACCGCCAGCGCATAGCCCACAGCGACCGCCGCATCCACCGCGTTACCGCCGTTTTTCAACACATCGACACCGACATGCGAGGCCAAGTGTTGAGCGGTGACCACCATGCCGTTTTCGGCGGCAACCGGTGCTACGGAAGCGGCGTGGGCCATGAGGCAGCTCAGTGCCAGTGACGTCGCAATCAGCGTTTTGGCCAAAGGTTCGTACTTCATGAGTCGATCTCTTTTTTGTTTTCGGGTTCTGTGCAGAACAGAGGGGAACGCAGCAAAAGCACCAAGCAGTATGGTCGCTATTGCGATTTGCGCCTCCCCGCTCAGGCAGTATGCTGGGCGCTCTCGCCGTACCGATCCGGAGTTCTGCCCATGTCGTACACGTTCATCACCCTGCCCTCACCGGTCGGCGAATTGAAGCTGGTGGCGAACGGCTCACGACTGGCGGCCATCCTCTGGGAAAACGACAAACCGGGCCGGGTGCGCCTCGGTCCGATGAGCGAAGCGCCGGACAATCCGCTGCTGCAGCGAACCGCGCAGCAGCTTGAGGAATATTTTGCCGGCAAGCGTGATCGCTTCGACCTGGAACTGGATTTTGTCGGCACCGAATTTCAGAAGAAGGTCTGGGCGGCGCTGCTGACCATTCCGTTTGGCCAAACCCGCACCTACAGCCAGATCGCCGAGCAGATCGGCAACCCGACGGCGGTGCGTGCGGTGGGCGCGGCTAACGGGCGTAACCCGATCTCGATTGTGGCGCCGTGTCATCGGGTGATCGGCGCGTCGGGGAAGTTGACCGGGTTTGCGGGTGGGCTTGAGGCCAAGGAGCGGTTGCTGACGCTGGAGGGCGGGGACTGGTCTGATGTCGGTAGAACAGGGGACCTGTTTTAACCCCGTAAATGCCATTGTGTAGCGAGGGCGCTTGCTCCCGCTCCAGTGCGCAGCACGGGCAAAAACCTGGGGCCGCTGCGCAGCCCAGCGGGAGCAAGCTCCCTCGCCACAATGGATTGGCGTTGAATCATCTGTCGAAAAGATTATTCATCGCCGCGTATTGCAGCAGCATGATGGTCTTGGCGTCGCAGATCTCGCCGCGCTGAAACGCCGCCAGTGCCTCATCGAAGCGCCACTCCAGCACTTCCAGTTCTTCGGTTTCCTCTTCCAGGCCGCCGCCCTCGCTGACCTTCGACTTCGCGTCGTATTCGGCGATAAAAAAGTGCAGTTTCTCGGTCACCGAGCCGGGGCTCATGTAGGCCTCGAAGACCTTCTTCACCTCATGCACGCGGTAACCGGTTTCCTCTTCGGCCTCGTCGCGGATCCGCTGTTCCGGCGCCGCACCTTCCAGCAGCCCCGCCGCCACTTCGATCAACAAGCCGTCGTGGCCGTTGACGAACACCGGCAAGCGAAATTGGCGGGTCAGCACCACCGTGCGCTTTTCGCGGTTGAACAACAGAATCGCCGCGCCATTGCCACGGTCGTAGACTTCGCGAGTCTGCCGCTGCCAGTCACCGTTGTTGCGCAGATAGTCGAAGGTGATTTTCTGCAACAGATACCAGTCGTGGGACAACACCTGAGTATCGACAATGTTGACCCGCTCGGCTGTCTTGGTCATGACGCCTGTTCCTTGTGCCATCGGAAAACGCCCATAGTCGAATAATCGCGCGCACAAAAAAAGCCCGGCAATGCTGTCGGGCCTGTTTACTGGTGTTCGCGGAGGGTGTCAGAGATCGACCAGGTGCCGGTCGATGCGCTTGAGCACGCCTTTGATCAGGTTCATCGCACTGTCGGCGCGAAACGGCAGGTTGAGCGAAGGCTCGCAGATCTCCATTTCCATGATCATCGGCCGACCGTCATAGTCGCGGATCACGTCGACCCGGCCGTAGAGCAACGGCAGCTCAAGCCCGAGCACCTCGGCAGAAGCCACCAGCGCCGATAGCGCCACCGCCTGCTCCTCGGCATCCGCCTCGCGCGGCTGGCGAAATTCGGGGGTCGGCACATTCACCGTACCGTCCGCCATGAGCATGGCGCCCTTGCGGATGGAATGGCTGAAGGTGTTATCGAAGAAGGTCAGGTCCGTCTCGCCGTAAGTGTCGATGGTGGTGATGTACGGCTGGATGATCACGTGCGAACCGCGCTTTTGCAGCGCGCGAATGTGCGCCAGCGCGGCCTCGGAACCGCCGCGGACAAATCTTTTCACTCCGCGCGAATACGAGCCGATCGTCGGTTTGACGACAAATTCGTGGCTGTCGGTGTTCGCGTCGAGGAAGTCAGCCAGATAACCCTCGGGAGCGTCGTCGGGCGCCAGGAACACACTCGGAATAATCGGCACGCCGCGCGCAGCAATGTCCTTCAGGTACAACTTGTTCAAGCCCCACCGGGCCACGGACGGCACGTTCAACAGGCAGGTCAGTGCATGCACCTTGTCGCACCAGGCAAAGAATTCGTCGAGGCTTTCAATGCAGTCCCACGGTGAACGGATCAATACGGCGGTATACGCCGCCCAATCGATTGACGGATCGTCCCAGAAGCACACATCGGCGTTGATCGACAGTTGCTTGCAGGCTTCAAGCAATGGCGGCATGTCGTAGTCAATGTGCAGGTTCGGCTTATCGGTGACGAGTGCAAGCTTAATCATGAAGAATCCTTTCTACTGAACAGTTGGAAGCAGAAAAACAGCGACGACTCACCAGGGAATCACGCGGTCCTGATGGCGGTAAGTGCCCGTGGGGCCATCGGCACCGATCAATGCCAGAGCGACACTGGTCCGCGCGCCTTCCTGCACATCGAGATCACCGGCGCCGTCATTCATGCCGGTTTTGGTATAACCGGGGTGCACGGCATTGACCTTGACGGGCGTGTCGCGAAGCTCGTAAGCCAGATGAACCGTCCACGAATTCACCCCGCTTTTACTGGCGCTGTAGCCCGGCAAGGATTTGAACATCGGTGAATAGGCGTAAGAATCGACGTCCGTATGGGTGGTGAGCGATGCCAGCAGACTGGATACGTTGACGATGCGTCCGGCCGCAGATTGACGAATCAGCGGCAGACAATGCTGGGTCACCGCGACCATGCCGAACAGGTTGGTTTCAAACGTCTGGCGCCACTGTTGAAGTGGTTGTTGCGAAGGGTTCAACCCGTAGGATTCGATACGGATCGCAGCGTTATTGATCAGGATATCCAGTCGGCCGAACTTCGCCTCCAGCAATTTGACCGCCGAGGCGATGCTGTCTTCATCCGTGACATCCAGCAGGCACGGGAACGCCTTCAGGCCCATGCCGACCAACTCGTCGGCCGCCTGAGCGACAGCCTGATAATTCCTGCCACTGAGCACCACCGTCACGCCCTCGGCGGCCAGTTGTCGCGCCACCTCAAAACCGATGCCACGGTTGGCACCGGTCACCAATGCAACCTTGTCAAAATCGTTCATCGTGCAACTCCAGACAACGCTCCGCCCTGCCCGCAGGAAGGACGGAACCAATACGATTCATGAAATGTTCCAGCAGCGGCCCGAACGCCCGCAGATCGGTCAGAAAGGCGTCGTGGCCGTCCGGGCAATCGAGCCGGACAAAGGTCACCTCGGCACCATCCTGCTCGAGCCCTTGAGCGATGTGCTGCTGTTGCGCAACAGGAAACAGCGTGTCGCTCTCGACGCCGACCACCAGAACCTGCTCCAGCCCGGCAGTCTGAAAACCGCCCTGCGGCGGCGTCAGACAGGCATAAAGATCAATCGCGCGGCTTAACTGCAGATAACTGTTGGGGTCGAAATCCCGTGCGAATCGCCAGGCATTGGCCTGCAGATAATCCTCGACTTCAAAGTCGTGGATCATGCCGGCGGATTTCCCCGCCGCCTGATCGCTGCGGCTGAAACGGCGATTCAATTGCGCGCCGGAGCGATAACTCAACAGGCCGATCTTGCGAGCCAGCGTCATGCCATGGATCGGGCGCGCATCCGGCGAATACTCGCCACCGGCCCACAGCGGATCACTGCGGATGGCTTCCCGCTGCAATGAACGCAAGGCCGTGGACACGGGAAGCGAACTGGCCGCGCCGCACAGGTTGATGTGATGCCGGACAAACCCCGGATGCCGGGTCAACAGGGCCAGCGCACACATGCCCCCCATCGAAGCGCCGATCAGGCAGGTCACTTGCGCCATGCCCAGCGCTTTCACGGCCATGACGATCGTGTCGACGATGTCTTCGATGCTCAGCTCGGGAAAGCGCGACTGGTAAGGCCTGCCACTCGCCCGCTCGGTGGACAGCGGCCCCGTCGAGCCCTTGCAACCCCCCAGATAGTTGAAACAGATCACATACCAGCGGTCTGTATCGATCGGCTTGCCTGAACCGGCAAAGTCCTCCCACCAGCCCGCCTCAGGATCGCGGGCGACACTGCAGACGTGGCTGTTGGCGGACATGCCGGGCAGCACCAGGACGATGTTGTCGCGACGATCATTCAGTTGCCCGAACGTCTCATACGTCAGCCTGAAATCTTCCAGTACACCTCCACGATGCATTGGAAACGGGCGCGCGAACTCGATGTAATCTGCTGCCGGAAGAGTTTCCACCATGATGCTAATCCCTTAGAGCGCCTGCTTCGCCAAGTAACCGGTTGCCTGTTACGGCTCGAGCGACTGCAACCAGTCATCGTCGGAACCTTCGGCGATGCCGTCCATCAGGAACGTCGAGAGATAACGTTCACCGGTATCCGGCAACATGGCCAGCAGCACCGAACCGGCCGCTGCGGTCTCGGCAACCTTCAACGCTGCGGCGACCGAAGCGCCCGAAGAAATGCCGACGAAGATCCCCTCTTCCCTGGCCAGGCGCTGCGAAGTGTCACGTGCTTCGTACTCGTTCACGGTCAGGACTTTATCGATGACGGTCTTGTCCATGATGGTCGGCGTGAAGTTGGGCGCGAGTCCCTGAATCTGGTGCACGCCCCAGGCGCCGCCCGACAGCAACGCAGCATTTTCCGGTTCTGCGGCAACGATCTGCACCGCAGGTCGCGCGACTCGCAGCATCTGGCCAACGCCGGTCAGTGTGCCGCTGGTGCCGAAACCGGTGACAAAGTAGTCCAGGCGTTTACCGGCAAAATCACCGAGGATTTCGGTGGCGGTGGTTTCGCGGTGATAGGAAGGGTTGGCCGGGTTATCGAATTGTCGCGATCTGAACCAGCCAAACTTCTGCGCCAGTTCATCGGCAATCTGGTTGCCGCCGCTGCTGCCCAGGTGAGCAGGAAACAGCAGAACCTTGCCGCCATAGGCACGAATCAGCTTGCGCCGTTCGATCGAGTAACTGTCGGACATGATCGCCACAAAGTTATAGCCGCGCGCCGCGGCAACCATCGCCAACGCAATGCCGACGTTGCCGGAGGTGCATTCGGCGATCGTATCGCCAGGCTTCAACAGGCCTCTGGCTTCGGCGTCGAGTACCACCGCCAGCGCCAGCCGGTCCTTGACCGAACCACCTGGGTTGAACGACTCGACCTTCACATAAATGCTGACGTGTTCCGGGGCGAGCCTTTGCAGCTTGACGATTGGCGTACGGCCGATCGTGTCCAGAATGCTTTCATACAACGGCATGAGCGAGTTCTCCATCAAATACGAATTCAGCAGGGCCGGAGAGGTACATCGCGGACAAGTCACTCTCCCATGTCACTTCAAGGGTTCCGCCGGGCAGTTCGACATCGACCGAGCGGTCGACCCGCCCGGCCCGCGCCAGCACCGCGACCGCCGCGCAGGCACCGCTGCCGCAGGCCAGCGTCTCGCCTGCGCCGAATTCGTAGACCTTGAGTTTTATCCTGTTGCGCGATTGCAGCTGTACAAACCCGACGTTGACGTCAGGGGAGAAATACCCGCAGTTTTGCAGGGCGCTGCCGACAGCTGGAATCTCATACTGATCACGTTCGGCTTCGATCACCGCATGCGGGTTGCCCATCGATACCGCCGCACACGCCAGGTGTTGCCCGGCGAGTTCGAGTTGATAAGCCGACTGCGCCTGGTCGAAGCCGAACACCGGGATGGCGGCGGGCGAGAAATTCGGTGCGCCCATGCTGATCTGATAGTTGCCGTCCTCCATGACCCGGACCCGGTGGGTACCGGAGGGACTGTCGAGGGTGAACTCGGACGCCTCCGTCAAGCCTGCCCGAACCAGCCATGCGGCGACACACCGCGCGCCGTTGCCGCATTGCCGGGAGGATTCGCCCTGCGCCGTCCAGATATCGAACGAGGCTACGGACGATGGATTGCGCGCCGCCTTGACGCCCAGAACCATATCGGCGCCGATACCTTTATGGCGGTTAGCCAGGTACTTGCACAATTCGCGCGACGGATCCTGCGCATCACGCAGATCGAGAATGATCATGTCATTGCCCGCACCGTGCATCTTGCTGAAACGCAGCCGGGCAGCAGCAGGCGGCTTATGCATGGCACACACTCGCCTCAAGACACGCTTTGGACAGGAGCGGGTCAACGATATCGATGATGCACTGGGTCGCACGCTGTGCCGTCGCCGCATCGCAGGAGGCGTTGAACTCGGCGATTTCCAGGCCGACGATCTGCTCCAGCGGAATTGCTCCCAGGATCGCCGCGAGCTGTTGCGGCAGCAGACCGTCAGGCACTGCGTAGTCGGCGGGAACGTAGCCAGGCTCAAGAGAGTCCCAATCGATGTGCACCCAGACCTTCGATTGGCCGATCGCGCTACGCACCGCTTCGGCGGTTGCCTGCTGCGGAGAAAGCGTGCGCACATTATTGGCGCTCAGCAGACGCTGCTCTTGCCCGTCGATGTCACGCGCGCCGACCAGAATGACGTTCTCCGCACGCACGCCGGCGCCACAGCCGCTGTCCCAGAGGCCACATAATGCCGACACCACCATCCCGCCCAGGTAGCCCGTGTCAGTGGTCGTCGGAATATTGAAGTCACCATGGGCATCGACCCACACCAGACAAAGGTCCGGGTAATGTCTGGCAACCGCAGGTACGCTGCCCAGGCTGGCCGGGCAGGTGCCGTTGATGACCACTGTGAGTTGCTGCTCCTCTACCGCACAGGCCACGGCGCGATGCAGCGAATCGATCTGCTCACGTCCTGCCGGCAGACTGACTGTCCAGTCATCGGCCGCCGGCTCGCATCTGCCGTCACCGATATACAGCGGCGCTACACCGTACTTTGCTTCAAGTGCCGACGCGGCCTTCAACGCACCGATACGGGTAAATGCCGTGCGGTCTGCCACTCTGCCGTTGGATACAATCAACTTGAACATCAGGCTTCCTCTTTATTTTCATGGCTGGAATGTTTGAACGGGCAAACATCCGTGCGCTCTGCATTTTCTTCAATCAAACCGTATTGCCACCACTCTTTGGCGTCAGAGCCGAAGCCGCCCAATTGCAAGGCGTGGGGCACCGAATCATATTTAAGGATGCGTTTGCGAATATTGGCGCGAACATTACGTCCGCCCACGGTATCGCCGGCAAATACATCGAAGCGTTCACGCGGATTAATCACCAGCGCAAATCTCGACCCGAGGTTTCTGCTCTTGCGAAGTTTGTGTGCGGGAGAACTCATATTCACAAACAGTTGCATTCCCGCGAAGCACATCGACCAGAACGGTGACTCCGGGTCGACATCGACGCTGTCCGGCCACGGGCTTTCATCCAGCCAGTGCAGGCTCTGCAGCACGCCCCACCCGGCGGCCTGATACTCCTGCGCGGTACTCGCCGATATCGCATCGGTTGAAAAGAACACGATGAGCGGATAAGCGTCCTCGATTGAACCACTCCATGTTCTGGAAAGCGTTACATACTCTTTTAACCCTTCAGCCAGTTTCGCCAGCCCTTGAGCATCCAAAGTGTCGACAAATACAAACCTGATCGAAGACTTCTTGAATGCATTCTTGGAAAAGATGCAGGGAAAGTCGGACCCTGCTCCAAGTCGCTCTTGCAGTTCATTCAAGGCCTCTTTTTCCCAACCGGCCCCACGATGATTAATCTCATCCTGAGAAAGCATGACCCGATAAGAAACCTGCGCATCAAAGTTCCGCATACTCATTCCTTTATGCTGCACAACTTAGAGAGATGGCCGAGTGTGGCATCCAGCCGTCTGGCACTTTGCGCTGTCACACCTGCCACGAACTTACGTCTGGCATGACAACTTGCTTACTTGATCTGCCTCTGGAATCAGAAGACCGGCCACAGGTCCCGGGCGTTATTCGCCACTCGACGAACGCTCAGGTTGTTGACTGACCTGCTGCTGATGAATCGATGAATCCGCGCCATCGCGTCTTCGATGTCCGGCAGTGCCGGCAACGTGACCACGCGGAAATGGTCGGGTGCGGGCCAGTTGAACGCGGTTCCCTGAACCACCAGCAGCCTTTCCGACATCAGCAGTTCGAGGACAAACTTTTCGTCATCCTTGATCGGGCAAATTTTCGGATCGATCCTTGGAAATGCGTACAGCGCGCCCATCGGCTTGACGCAACTGACGCCAGGAATAGCGTTGAGCAGTTCATGCACCCGGTTGCGCTGTTCGAGCAGGCGCCCCTGAGGCAAGACCAGGTCATTGATACTCTGGTAACCCCCCAGCGCGGTCTGGATCGCATGCTGGGCCGGAACGTTGGCGCACAGGCGCATGTTCGCCAGCATGTCGATGCCTTCGATGTAGCCGGCGGCATGCTGCTTCGGCCCGGAAATCACCAGCCAGCCGGAACGAAACCCGGCCACCCGGTACGACTTGGACAACCCGTTGAAGGTCAGGCACAGCAGGTCCGGCGCCAGCGAGGCGGTGCTGATGTGCACAGCTTCGTCGTAGAGAATCTTGTCGTAGATCTCGTCGGAGAACACCACCAGATTGTGCTGGCGCGCGATCTCCAGCATTCCCAGCAGCACGTCTCGCGGATACACCGCACCGGTGGGATTATTGGGGTTGATGATCACCAGCGCTCGGGTGTTGGGGGTGATTTTGGCCCGTATGTCATCGAGGTCCGGCCACCAGTCCTGCTGCTCGTCGCACCTGTAGTGCACCGCATTGCCCCCGGCAAGACTCACCGCGGCGGTCCACAACGGATAATCCGGAGCAGGCACCAGCACTTCGTCGCGGTTGTTCAGCAGCGCCTGCAGTGACATCACAATGAGCTCGGAGACGCCATTGCCCAGGTAGATATCGTCTACGCCGACGCCCTCGATCTGCTTGTGCTGACAGTACTGCATGACGGCCTTGCGGGCGCTGAACAAGCCTTTGGAGTCACTGTAACCTTGCGCCGTCGGCAAGTTACGGATCACATCCTGGAGTATCTCGTCGGGCGCCTCGAAACCGAACGGCGCGGGATTGCCGATATTCAACTTGAGAATGCGCTGGCCGTCCTCCTCCATCTTTCTGGCCTGCTCCAGTGCCGGGCCACGAATGTCATAACACACACTGTTCAACTTCAGCGATTTCAGATACTGCACGACTACACATCCTTGTTTTTTTTATCAGGGTCGCAGCAACAGCAAACTCAGGTCCGAGAGACTGCCTTCAACTGTTCTTCCGGGGACTTCGACAGTGCCCGCGACATATTCAGGAAAACGAACAACACGACCATCGGAATGGCGATAAACAGTGCCAGGCCACGAACGCCCAGTTCGGAAAAGGAACTGACCAGCAAACCGTAACCGGCCCCCGCCGCCATCTGGAAAAAGAAAAACTGCCCGGAGGAAATACCGATATCGCGACTGACACTCTTCAATAGCCCGGCCTGAGTCGCGGGAATCACCATCCCGACCGACAACAGAATGAACACCATCGGCATCAGCAGCGCCGGCAGCACACTGCCAAACACCGACAGCAGAATGCCCAGCAACATGCACCCGGCCATGCCTACCCTGCTTCCAAGCAGCAGGATCTCGTTCAACGCCCACCTGGCGCTCAATGCTCGCGCCAACGTACTGCCAATCACATAACCGACGGCGCACAGGGAGATCACCGCGCCGTAACCCAGGCTGGACATGCCCAGTTCCGTCTGCAACGCATAAGTCGAACAGGACAGGAACACGAAGTAACTCATCCACACCAGACTGATGCCGGCGGCATAAGCCAGATAATCCGCATTTTTGAAGTTGGCGGCATAAACGGTAATGATGCTGCGCCCCGTCGAATCCGATGCCCCCGGGGAGGTGTCGACCTGCCAGAAAAGCACCAATGCCGCGAGATTGAACATCCCCACGCCGCCCATCATCCAGCGCCATCCCAGCGAAGGTAACAGCATGCCGCCGAGCAACGGTGCGATACACGGCGTGAGCGCTATCGCCGAGGCAAGGGTGGTGAGAATTCGCAGGCGCTTGCTTTCCGGATAATCGGATTTCACGATCAGCCTGGTGGTTACGGTCCCTACACACCCTCCGAGGGCCTGCATGAAACGCGCAACCGCAAACAGGTAAAAGGAGTCCGAGAACGCTGCAAGCAGGCACCCGGCAGCACAAATCAGCAACCCCGAAATCTGTACGCGACGGGCTCCGATACGATCGGCAAGAATCCCCGCCAAGACCACGGACAACGCATACCCGATCATGTAAACAACAAACGTTTCCTGAATCGCCTCATGGGGGACTCGAAACTCCTCCGCCAGTTTTGCAACGGTGGGCGTCATCAGGCCGAGTCCGAGCTGCGGCACGATTACAGCCGACAACAACGCTGCAGGTAACAGGATTCCGGGGCGGCTGGATTTCACGCAGAAAGCTCCTTGAGGTATTGATCAGTCGTCAGCAAATGCGGCAGAACCCGATCGATCTGACGTGTGATCATGGCCAGTGAACTGGTGTAGTAATGGTTACCGGCAGCCAGTTGGCCCAAGGCATAAATAGCGTCGCTGGCCTTGCCACTGCGGTCGATGACCTTGTGCGAACCGAATGACACGTGCAGGCCACCAAACGGATGGTGCTGAGCGACGCCATTGTTGACCATCGAAGACACCAGTTCGGTACCGGTCTGCCCGACACCACCGGTTTCAGATCGCGTGGCGTTAATGACCCAGTCGGCATGACAGGCGCCTGCCTGGTAATTCAGGACGAAACCGCCTCCGGGACTCAGTTCCACGCCCTTCAGGCCAGGACGAATCACGAGGTGCCCGGATTCGAGCATGTTGCGCAACTTGTTGGCCGTTGCCGGAGGCATCGGGTTGCACAGGCTCATGAAAATCGAGTGATAGTTGGCCATGTAATAACTGCGATCGCCCGCACTCAGGCTGTCCCAGGCCAGCTCGACGTAGTCGTTGGCAATATCAATCAGGATGGACAGCCACTTTTCGCCACGGGCCGATGCTTGAAGATGGCGCTCCAGCCGCTCGAACGGCAGTTGACCTGGCGCCAGTTCAGCCTTGAGCTTCTCCAGATCCACGCCTTGGGCAGTCAGTTCGAAGGTGATCAGGCCAAGCCATTTCGACCAGGAGATCATCCCCGCTTCATCACGCAGCTCTTCGATACGTTCGCGGGTGATGACCTTGTAAGTGAAGTCGTGATGCGGCATGCGCACCGCTGGCAGCAGCGCATTGCGCGACAGCATGACGATCTTGCCGCGGTGTCCCTGGGCATTCAGGGCCAGGACTGCATCGACAGCGGAGAGGCTGGAACCAATGATCGCCACCTGATCGTCGCCGCCAATCGCGGAAAACTTGGTCCACATCGGATACGGATTGCCGATGTAGTTCTGGGAACAGGCCAACGAGAAGATATCCGCCGGTTCAGCGGTACCGATGCACAGAATCACCCGGTCGAACACTTGTTGCGGCCCGTTTTCGACACCGACGACCGCTTTGTCATCGTGCATTGTCAGACTGGTGACCTTTTGCCCGATCACCCGAATCGGCCGTTTAAGGTCGCGCGCCAGCGCCACTTGCTCGGCAAAACAATCGGACAGGTACTCGCCAAAATAGTGACGGGGCAAGAAATCAAGTTGCGCCAGTGCACTTCCATATTTATGAGTGACCCATCCTACAAAGTGCCGGGGATCGTCACTTTTCACGGACATGAATCGGGCCTGGCGATTAATCAATCCATAATCACCATCGTTTTGATAAGCGCGACCTGGACCGATTTTCTTGTCAGGCTCATAGAGGGTAATTGCAACATCCATATTTTTCAGCTTAACGTCGCGCTGCAACGCATCAATTACACTAATCGCTGTTGCACCCCCTCCGACTATCGCAATCTTTAGTTGCGGCTCGCGATGATTAGTCTTATTGAGTGTTGACAGTTTTTCAAAAGCAGTCATTGCCGACGATATCCCTATACCAATCCAGTTTCTCTTGACCCCAATGACTCGCGCGCCACCCCTCAACGCGTTAGCTTGAGCGGCGTTGAGCGTATTTGTATGCCGCGCTAAGATGAAGATCCATTAAATGGATTTTGGTGTGTACCACTATGACCAGAGGTAAGCGGCCAGTTGGCCTCGACCTAGTCTTGCCGTTCGAATTGACCGAACATTCGCTGTCCACCAAACATCAGCTTTTGTGCCGTTTCCTTGAACACCTGATCAGCTCCGGTCGGCTCCAATCCGGCGAAGCGCTGCCCTCCACGCGTACGCTTGCGCAAAGATGGGGAGTTTCCCGAGGGACCCTGGAAACTGTTTTCGATCAATTGCGCGAAGAAGGTTTCATCATTCGCAAGCGAGGTGCCGGCTCGGTAGTCTGCGCAACATTGCCGGATAATCTGATCGCCGCCGCCAGAACTAAGGAACTGCAAGTCGAACTTGATACTCACCGGTCATCCGATTCACCTGCTCCCATTACTTATTTACAGCCGTATGTACCGTTTATTGCCAGACTGGCCGATCCGGGATTGCTCGAAGAAAAAGATGTAAAGTCGTTATGCACACCTTCCGCCAAAGACCTCGCCACCGCAGTATCGGCCTCGTCACTCGGCGGTGACGAGAACTTGCGCAAGTCCATTTGCGACCATATCCAGATCTACCGGGGAATTGACTGCTCACCTCAGGACATCGTGATTACCCACGGCATCAGGCACTGTCTCGACCTCATCAGCCGGGTATTGGGAAAAGAGGCCGTCGTTGCCATGGAAGATCCCGGCTATTACTGGGCCCGGCGGATATTCAATTGTTCCGGCAACACAATCATCGATATTCCAGTGGACGATGCAGGTCTGATCGTTGAAGCGTTGTCACCCGCCAGTCCGGTTCAGGCCATTTATGTCACGCCCTCTCACCAGGCTCCTTTGGGTGTCTGCATGAGCATGGCACGCCGCAAGGCTCTGCTGGCCTCGGCGACCGCAGCCAATGCGATCATCATCGAGGACGACTACGACAGCGAATACAACTATGGCAGTGCTCCCCTGCCCGCCATCAAATCAATAGATACAAACGACCGGGTGATTTTCTGCGGCAGCTTCAATAAAACCCTGTTCAGCAACTTTCGTCTGGGCTTCATGGTCATTCCCAAACATTTACAGAAGAAAGTCATCAACCTCATCGAAGACACCGGCCAGACGCCAGGCATACTGGGTCAGCTCGCACTCAACCAGTTTCTCTGCACCGGAAAATATGTACGGCATTTGCGCATCTCGCGACAGACGTATCAACATCGACGCGATTTGCTGATCTCAAAGCTGCGAGAAAACCCTGATCTGCAGATTTCCGGCGAGCAATCCGGATTACATTTTGTGCTCTGGTTACCCACAGACATTGATGAAAGAGAATTCTGCGCACGGGCTGCCCTCTTCAATCTTTGCCTGCAACCGGTATCCGCATTCACCAGCAGTCACGCGGTCAAACCCGGCGTGCTGATTGGCTACGCGGCGCTTACCGATACGCAGATCAATCAGGCGGCTGCCTGCTTGCTGGATCTCGTCCAGTCATTCACTCAATGTATCGAGCGCGTCCCAATCGGATAAGCAACCCGCTCCGCTATGACTCACACCCGAGCATTGTTTGCCTGGCCCACGCAAAAAAGCCCGGCAGCGCTACCGGGCTCTTTAATTGCTGCTAACGGGCGACGCGCGACAACGTGTCATCCGTTTCCTGTGCCGCTGTTTTCGCTCCGTGAATCAGCGGTCCATAACGCCGACTGAATTCCCAGCCATACGGCACGCGATCCTTGCTGACGCCGTTGTCCCAGTTTACCGACCAGGTCATCAGGCCCTTGATCGGCAGCCCTTTGATCGCCAGACGTTTGAGCGCATTGCCGACGGCGGTGCTGTCGATCACGTAACCGGTGGCAGCCGCATCGACGTTGGCCGGCAGGCCGATGACGAATTTGTCCGCCGGGATTTTGGTGAAGCCCCGGGTGCCGGTCACCAGACTTTCGGTCAGGTAATAGAGGAAGTCCTCTTTCAGCGCATCGTTGTTCTGCGCGATCCATGCACCATTGCCATTATTGGCTTCCGGCACCCAGACCCCGTCGCCGCCCTGGTTGTAGAACTGCGGCGCGATGAAGTCGTAATAGCCTTCAAGTGCCTGCAGGTAACCGACGTATTTGCCATTGGTGGTCAGGTACGGAAACTCCGGGGCCATGCTGATGATGAAGTGCTTGCCCTGGCCTGCGTAGTGATCCTTGACCAGTTTCAGCGCGGCCGGCAGCACGGTCTTGTTGGCGGCGAAATCAATCGCGCTCTGTTCAAGATCGATGTCCAGCCCATCGAAGCCGTAGGTTTCCACCAGACGGATAATCTCATTGGCCAGTGGTTGTTCCTGTCCGGCCCGCAACTCGATGTGCGCATCGGCGCCACCCAGGGACAAGAGCACCGCCCGCCCCTGGCTGTTGAGCACGCCGACCTGACGCCGGAACTCGGCATCGGAGACGTTGTACGGCTTGAAGGTTGGAATCCCGCTGCCCTTCATGAACGCCACCGCGACCACGTTGTACTCCTTGGGCACCGCTTCCAGAGCTATTTCGGCGAAGCGGCCCTGACGATAGCCGTCACTTGGACCCGCCGGCCAGTTGTGCCAGAAGCCCATGAGTATTTTTTTGCCGGCGATGCTCGGCATCAGCGAGGCCGCGTCGGCCGCCTGGTTTTGCACTAGCGTGAAGTCGATATTTGACATGTTCTAATCCTTCAGAACCTGTGAGTTGAGCGTAACGCCGTTATTTGAAGTCGACGTCGAACGCCTGATAGAACGCGTTGCCGGTGTTGGCGACGATCCACATCAGCACGATGACGTGACGGCCCTTTTTGGTGGCCGGCAATTTCACCGAATGATTGACCTTGGCCTTCAATTCCCCCGGATAGCTGTAATACGGCACTTGAGTGTAGAAGTCTTCGGCGAAAGGCTGCGCTTCGAGTTGTGCACGGGAAATACGCTGTTTCGGATCCCAGCCATCCTTGGTGATCAGCCAGCGATAACCACGGGTGGTGTGTGGCGCGGTGTATTCCCACTTCACTTCCAGTGTCTGGCCCGGGGTGACACTGAGCAGTGGCCAGCTGAACGGACGATTGAGCTTTTTGCTCATTTCCTCGTCGGTGAAGTTCACGCAGTCACGGGCATCGGTCTTGCCACCGCTGAGGATGTAACCGTCGGCGGGCGGCGTGACACTGTCACTGTCGCTGCCATAGGGAGCAGGAAAAGGTCCTGCCGTCAGCGCCGGGAAGTTCTTGCCGCCTTCCATTTCGTTGACCTGCCAGGCACCGAGCAATCCTTGCTCGATGGCTACCGCACCGCGGCTGGCTGGGGAGGTGACGCGACCGTGTCGCAGTTGGGTTTGAGCTTGTGGTTGATTCATGTTTTTCACTCCGTTGATTTAAGAACTCTCCTGTCCGAGGAGAGGCCTTCAAGCTAACGGAGGTGGTTTTTTTGTCCATCGGCGGTTTTGTCGCAGTCAATCGGCGTCTCAAGTCAAAAACGCCGAAAACACTGGATGAATATACAGTCAATTACGACAAGACCCACCCAACGCATGGCCAAAGGCCTACACGCCGACACTGCAAAAACTGGCATTCAGTACTCATGGCAGTTGCGCCTGGTACTCCTTTTCGTACTGGCCAGCGAGCTGTTCCTTTTGCTTGTCATCGAGCAATTTGCCGGCCATCTGGAAGAACTTCTGCTCTTCTTCCTTGAGATGATGATGGACTTTGTCGGAGAGCTTCTTCGCCGTTGCCAGCCACGCCGGGCTGGACATCTCGGTCTCGTCCAGCTCTTCCATCATCTCGTCCATTTCATGGTGCTCGGAGATGGCATGGCGACTGAGGTCGACACCGTTGTCGAACTCCATCAGCGGGATGTAGAAGTGCCGCTCTTCGGCGGTTTCATGGGCCTGAAGTTCAGCCTTGAGCTGTTTGTAGGCCTCAACCCGCTCCGGAGTATCACCGCTGGTTTCGACCAGGGCTTTGGCGTAACTGCGCTGGCGGTCGTGGCTTTCGCGAAGGGCTTCGAAAATATTCATGGGGGATCCTCATCAACCGCGTTCGGAATGACGCTGTAAAAGCTAGACCCCGGCGCGACAGCGGCGGTTCCAAAGGGATGAGGAAGGACTTGGAAGACGCTCCCCGGGCAGGATAGGCTGGCGGTTCATCTCACAAGGAAGTTGCACATGACGTTGCGAATCGAGCTGTCGCAGAACCCTACGGAAGAACAGCGCAAAGCCATTCTCGAGCCTTTGATTGCGTATAACGACGCCCGGACCGGTGGTTCCACATCTGAACCTTTCGCCCTGCTGGTGCGCGATGAACACGACGCGATTCTCGGCGGTTTGTACGGCCGGGTGATCTTCCAGTGGATGTACATCGAGTTGCTGTGCGTCCCGGAACAGGGTCGCGGGCAACGCATCGGCTCGGAACTGATGGCCATGGCGGAAAATCTGGCCAAGGAGAAGAACTGCCTGGGCATCTGGCTGGACACCTTCGATTTTCAGGCGCCGGCGTTCTACGAGAAGCTGGGATTCAGCCAGTTTGGCGAGATCGTTGATTACCCGCCGGGGCATAGCCGGCATTATTTTCAGAAGCGCTTGATCGGTTGAATTCATTGGCCTCATCGCGAGCAGGCTCACTCCTACAGGATCGGTGGCAAACACAAATCCAGTGTGGGAGCCAGCCTGCTGGCGATAACGGCAGCCGCTTCAACGCATGATCAGAGGCAGGTCGCCAACGCCGCCAATCGACGTTTGGCAACAAAATCGTCCTTCTGTGCGTAGTAGTTGAGCACGGTTCCCGACGCATCGCTGGTCACGTCGACAAATGACTCTGCGGAACGGGTGTACACCGTCGAGCCACCCTTCTTGCCCGGTTGCAGATACGCTCCGGCGTCCACGCCAAACACTGCTTCGTCCTGCCAGCCGAACTGTACGCACTGAGCGACAACTTTCTCCGGCTTGTCCGAGGTCAGAACCTTGTACGGGGCTTTGGTGCGAGAATCGTCCATCACCGAACCCGCGCAGCCAGCCAGCACGGTCGCGGCCAGCGCTACCATCAGAATTCGCATTGCATTCGCTCATTCAGAAAAAAGCGGACTGTATCACCGCAACAGGCAAAATCGTTCTGCTTTACTGCATTTATAGCGCGACATGCGACGGCCGCTCCGGCACCCTAGGGTCATCAGCCTCACAAGGAACACACATGGCGCCCACCGACCAGCGACATGAACAAGCCCTGAAACTGTTTCTCGACGCGCGCCCCGAACTGCGCGAATCCCTCGATCATCTCAATCCGCTGCTGGCCCAGGCCAAAGGCGAAACCCCGGCGCAGTATCGTGAAGAACGCCTGCACGAAGCCTTCGAGGCCGAGGCGGAAAATCAGGGGCTGTTCGCCTGGGAACTGACCTTGCGACTCACGGCTGCATCGCCCCAGGAGTATCAGGCCCAGCGCATGGAGGTGCATCGCGAGGTAGCGGAAATGGCGCACATGAGCTGGAAGGATTACTGCGATCTGTATGGGCTGGAACCGTAAACGCCGCTGAAGGATATCGTCGCCGATGCTGCCCTCCACTTCGACTCACCGCGCCACCTCCGGGCATCTGCATCGGCAGAAATGGCGCGGGCGCATCGGTCTGGCGCTGGTGGCCAGCCTGTCAGTGCTGGCGGGCATGACCGACGCGATCGGCTTCATGGCCAGCGGCGATTTCGTTTCTTTCATGAGCGGTAATACCACGCGGCTGGCGGTGGCGATCAGTGACGGCGACCTCGGACTGACTTTGCGCCTGATCATCCTCGTCGTCACCTTCGTGATCGGTAATGCCTTGGGGATCGTGATCGGGCGCCTCGGTGGTCGGCGCACATTGCCCTTGTTGCTGTGCATCGCCACCCTGCTTTGCCTGGCGGCGGCATGGCCGTACGACACGCAACTGCCGGCGCTGCTGGCGGCGATCATCGCGATGGGCATGCTCAACGCGGCGGTCGAGGAAGTGAATGGCCTGCCAGTGGGCCTGACGTACGTGACCGGAGCGCTGTCGCGGTTCGGCCGTGGACTGGGGCGCTGGATGCTCGGCGAACGCCGTAATGGCTGGCGGGTGCAACTGGTGCCGTGGAGCGGGATGTTCATCGGCGCGATACTCGGCGCAGTGCTGGAACATCATTTCGGACTTCGGGCATTGTTCGCCAGCGGCTTGCTGGCGGCGGTGCTGGGCGTGCTGTCCCTGAGCATTCCGCGGCGTTGGCAACTGGGCTATATGCCGCGCTGAAATACGATCCTGTGGGAGCGGGCTTGCTCGCGAAAGCGGTGCATCAGTCAAAGATGTGTCGAATGACCCAACGCC
>NZ_JASCPO010000009.1:0-61714 GCF_029960145.1 Pseudomonas sp. PS01299
GGGCTTGCTCGCGAAGGCGTCGTGTCAGCCACCATCACCTTCAATGACCGACCGCATTCGCGAGCAAGCCCACTCCCACAGGGATTTTTGGCGTCTGAATGATCTCCGGATATGTCCCGGGTTGGGCCAACCGCCGCACCTGGCCTATGCTGCACCCCATCGCTTTCTTTCCCGGTCGATTTCATGGGTCGCACCTTTCTCTACCTCCTGCTGCTGATCGCCCTGCCCGCCGCCGCGCAGATCTACAAGTACACCGATGCCAATGGCAACACGGTTTACAGCGATCACTCGCCGGACGGTGTTCAGGCGCAGCCGGTCGAGTTGCCGCCACTCAACCGCGTCGAGCCACAGGCACCGAGCGCGCCAGCGCCTTCAAGCACCGACACACGCCCCGCGGCACGCAGTGCCTACGAGGTGCTGGAGCTGACCGGCCTGCCCAGCGAAGAAGCGCTGCGCGCCAACAACGGCACCTTCACTGTCAATGTGCTGATCAAGCCGCGCCTGCAGGCACCGCACCAATTAAGGCTGATCCTGGACGACGCGCCTTACGGCCAGCCGAGCAACGTACCGATCCTGCAACTGGTGAATGTCGATCGTGGCGAGCATCGTCTCGCGGTGCAGGTGATCGACGGCGAAGCGATCATCCAGCAGAGCCCGGCGGTGGTGTTCACCGTACAGCGGGTGCACAAGCCGTGAGAATTTTCTGGCTGATCCTGTGCCTGTTCGCCCTGCCCGTTTCGGCAGAGGTCTTCACCTATGTCGACGCGCAGGGCAATCGCGTCTACACCGACCAGCCGCGCGGCAACGCCAAGCGCGTACCTATCGCCACCAGCAATCGCATGTCAGCCAACCCTACGGCTGCTGTACCAATCAGCACTGCGAAAAAGGTCGCGGAACAACCACCGTTTCACTACGACATGCTGCGCATCCTGATCCCCGAGCCGGATGCGACCCTTCGCAGCAGCGCGGGCGAGGTGATCGTCAGTGTCACCAGCGAACCTGGCTTACAGCAGGGCCATCGCTATCGCCTGCTGCTGGACGGCCAGGCCACTGGCGAGCCGGGACTGAGTCCGGTATTCCCGCTGAGCAACATCGACCGCGGCAGTCACAACCTGTCGGTGGAAATCCTTGATGAGCAGGGTCGCACTGTCGAGCGCACCGCCAACCAGCCGTTCCACATGCTGCGCATCTCGCTGGCGCAGAAACGCCAGGTCAAACCCTGCGTCAGCGAGGACTACGGCGTGCGCCCGGAATGTCCGCTGAAAGACAAACCCGCCGAAGAAAAAAATCCCTTCCTGCGCTTCTTCTAACGCCATTCAGCTTTACGCACTATATTGGTGCAATAGGCTGCACCGTACCCAGATTCCAACCCATTTTGGTTCGAAACTTCCCGTTCGAGCTGGCATCCTGCCACGCAAACGAGCGTCAAACGCCTGTTTCACGGGTTGAACGCTTCTTTTCGGAGCCTTGGTTTGGTTTTTGCATTTTCCGTTTAACGACGCCTGCTTCTTGCGCACGCTCCGCCCCCAAAAGAGGCTCCGATGACTATTAGCGACGCAATCCACCGTTTGCTGCTCGACAACCTGACCACCGCCACCATCCTGCTCGACGCCGAACTGCGCCTCGAATACATGAACCCGGCGGCCGAGATGCTGCTGGCCATCAGCGGTCAGCGCAGCCATGGGCAGTTCATCAGCGAGTTGTTCACCGAGTCCACCGAGGCGCTCAACTCGCTGCGTCAGGCGGTCGAACAGGCACACCCTTTCACCAAGCGCGAAGCGATGCTCACTGCCCTCACCGGCCAGACCCTGACCGTGGACTACGCAGTGACGCCGATCCTCAGCAACGGCGCGACCATGCTTTTGCTTGAGGTGCACCCACGTGATCGCCTGCTGCGGATCACCAAGGAAGAGGCGCAACTGTCCAAGCAGGAAACCAGCAAAATGCTGGTGCGTGGTCTCGCCCACGAGATCAAGAACCCGCTCGGGGGCATCCGTGGCGCCGCGCAGTTGCTGGCCCGCGAATTGCCGGAAGACAGCCTGCGCGACTACACCAACGTGATCATTGAAGAGGCCGACCGTCTGCGCAATCTGGTCGACCGCATGCTCGGCTCGAACAAGCTGCCGTCGCTGGCGTTGTGCAACGTTCACGAAGTGCTCGAACGCGTCTGCCAACTGGTCGAAGCGGAAAGCCAGGGCTGCATCACCTTGGTGCGCGACTACGACCCGAGCATTCCCGACGTATTGATCGACCGCGAACAAATGATTCAGGCCGTACTGAACATCGTGCGCAACGCCATGCAGGCGATCAGCAGCCAGAACGAGCTGCGTCTGGGCCGCATCAGCCTGCGCACCCGGACCATGCGCCAGTTCACCATCGGCCACGTCCGCCATCGCCTGGTGACCAAAATCGAGATCATCGACAACGGCCCGGGGATCCCTGCAGAACTTCAGGAAACCATCTTCTTTCCCATGGTCAGCGGCCGCCCGGACGGTACCGGGCTGGGCCTGGCCATCACCCAGAACATCATCAGCCAGCACCAGGGCCTGATCGAGTGTGACAGCCACCCCGGCCACACCACGTTCTCGATCTTTCTGCCACTGGAACAAGGAGCCACATCGACATGAGCCGTAGTGAAACCGTGTGGATCGTCGATGACGACCGTTCTATCCGTTGGGTTCTGGAAAAGGCCTTGCAGCAGGAAGGCATGACCACGCAGAGCTTCGACAGCGCCGATGGCGTGATGAGTCGTCTGGCCCGTCAGCAGCCTGATGTGATCATTTCCGACATCCGCATGCCGGGCGCCAGTGGCCTCGACCTGCTGGCACGTATCCGCGAACAGCACCCACGGCTGCCAGTGATCATCATGACCGCGCACTCCGACCTCGACAGCGCCGTTGCGTCTTATCAGGGCGGCGCTTTCGAATACCTGCCGAAGCCGTTCGACGTCGACGAGGCGGTATCGCTGGTCAAGCGCGCCAATCAGCATGCGCAAGAGCAGCAAGGCCTGGAAGTGGTGCCGGCGCTGACCCGCACTCCGGAAATCATCGGCGAAGCGCCGGCGATGCAGGAGGTGTTTCGCGCCATCGGCCGCTTGAGCCACTCCAACATCACCGTGCTGATCAACGGCGAATCCGGCACCGGTAAAGAACTGGTGGCCCACGCCCTGCACCGCCACAGCCCGCGCGCGGCCTCGCCGTTCATCGCGCTGAACATGGCGGCGATCCCCAAGGACCTGATGGAATCCGAGCTGTTCGGCCACGAGAAAGGCGCATTCACTGGCGCGGCCAACCTGCGTCGCGGACGCTTCGAACAGGCTGACGGCGGCACGCTGTTCCTCGACGAAATCGGCGACATGCCGGCCGATACCCAGACCCGTTTGCTGCGGGTGCTGGCCGACGGCGAGTTCTATCGCGTTGGCGGGCATGTGCCGGTCAAGGTCGACGTGCGGATCATTGCTGCAACTCACCAGAATCTGGAAACCCTGGTGCATGCCGGGAAATTCCGTGAGGACTTGTTCCACCGCCTCAACGTGATCCGCATCCACATCCCGCGTCTGTCTGATCGTCGCGAAGACATCCCGACCCTGGCCAAGCACTTCCTCAGCCGCGCTGCGCAAGAACTGGCGGTGGAGCCGAAGCTGCTGAAAAGCGAGACCGAGGAATACCTGAAGAACCTGCCATGGCCGGGCAACGTGCGGCAGCTGGAGAACACCTGCCGCTGGATCACCGTGATGGCCTCCGGGCGCGAAGTGCACATCAGTGACCTGCCACCGGAATTGCTGAGCCTGCCGCAGGACTCGGCGCCAGTGACCAACTGGGAGCAGGCGCTGCGCCAGTGGGCCGATCAAGCGTTGGCCCGTGGCCAGTCGAGCCTGCTCGACAGCGCGGTGCCGGCGTTCGAGCGGATCATGATCGAGACCGCACTGAAGCACACGGCCGGTCGCCGGCGTGATGCGGCGGTATTGCTCGGCTGGGGGCGTAATACCCTGACGCGCAAGATCAAAGAATTGGGGATGAAGGTGGACGGTGGGGATGATGATGAGGGGGATGAGGGCTGATCAACCACGCCCTCTGTGAGAGTGGGCTTGCTCACGAAAGCGCTATTCATGAAACGTATCAGTGACTGACGCGACGCCTTCGCGAGCAAGCCCGCTCCCACAGTGGCCCCGCCGTGCACCAACCTAATGCACTTTGACCCGTGATCGGGCATCGCAACCTGTGCAAAAACCATCCAGGCAAGACTGAAAAACCCAGCCAGTAAAAACACCAAAGCCCCGATTTACGGGGCTTTGGTGCATTTGAGGGATTTTTCTGTTTCCAAATACTAAAACTGGCACGCCGCCTGCAATAACCCTCACAGGTGATTCGATTCACCACCCGTTTCGGGGACCTTGGTACAGGCAGGCCGGGGATTCCCCTCTTTACACCGGGTTCAAACCGCAACGCGGCGAACCCACCCTTTTGGGATCCTTGGTACAGGCAGGCCGGGGGTTCCCTCTTTACACCGGACCGACGCTCTCAGCGAAGTCCACCCCGTTTTGGGAACCCTGGTACAGGCAGGCCGGGGATTCCCGCTTTTATTGCTCCCGGAGATGGATCTCCAGCCGCCAGCGGTCATCGACCTTGCTCCCGGCCCACTCCCCTTGCAGCGGCCGCGCCGCCAGCACCGTCAGCAACAACCCACCGTCACTCACGCGCGTTCGCCAGTTCACGTCCTTGCCGTTGAGCTTGAGCTGACCCTTTTGCGCCTTGCCCTCTGCCTGAAACAACAGGGCCACGGTGCCATCGATGATTTCACCGTGCAGCTTCGGTTCGTTGTTGAACCACACCACCAGGCCGTCACCGGTCACGTCGACCTGCTGCAGCACGCTGGGGTCCTGCGTGGTCAGGCGACCGATCATCAAACCGACCATCACGCCGACAATCGCCAGCGAACCGATCACCCGCGGGAATAGTTTCGAACGCGGGTCGGCTTGCGGCGTAGAATGCGCGTCATCTTTACCTTCGGAGCCGTGCATGTTTCACGTCATCCTTTTTCAACCAGAAATTCCGCCGAACACCGGCAACGTTATCAGGCTGTGCGCCAACAGCGGCTGCCACCTGCATTTGATCGAACCGCTGGGTTTCGAGATGGACGACAAGCGCTTGCGCCGGGCCGGTCTCGACTACCACGAATATGCCACGTTGCAGCGCCACGCCGACCTCGCCAGTTGCCTGGAAAGCCTCGGCAACCCACGGTTGTTCGCGTTCACCACCAAGGGCTCGCGGCCGTTTCACGACGCCGCGTTCGTCCCGGGCGATGCGTTCATCTTCGGCCCGGAAAGCCGTGGCCTGCCGCCGGAAGTGCTCGACGCACTGCCCGCCGAACAGCGCCTGCGCCTGCCGATGCGTGAAGGCTGCCGCAGCCTGAACCTGTCCAACACCGTGGCAGTGGCCGTGTACGAAGCGTGGCGGCAGAACGACTTCAAATAAAACCGAATAACAAATGTGGGAGCGGGCTTGCTCGCGAAGGCGTCGGATCAGATGACATTGATGTCGCCTGACACTGCGCTTTCGCGAGCAAGCCCGCTCCCACATTGGACTTGCGTCGTTGCTCAGATACTTACTGAACGGTCGGCGTCTCGCCCGCAGCCTGCATGCGCTGCAGCTCTTGCGCGTACAGGGCGTCGAAGTTCACCGGCGCCAGCATCAGGGCAGGGAAAGAACCACGGGTCACCAGGCTGTCCAGGGTCTCGCGAGCATACGGGAACAGGATGTTCGGGCAGAACGCACCCAGAGTGTGGCTCATCGAAGCCGCGTCGAGGTTCTTGATCAGGAAGATACCGGCCTGTTGCACTTCAGCGATGAAGGCCACTTCGTCGCCGTTTTTCACGGTCACGGACAGGGTCAGCACGACTTCGTAGAAATCGCCTTCCAGCTCTTTCTGACGAGTGTTCAGGTCCAGACCGACGGTCGGGTCCCACTGCTGGCGGAAGATCGCCGGGCTTTTCGGGGCTTCGAAGGACAGATCGCGTACGTAGATGCGCTGCAAGGAGAATTGCGGTGCGGTTTCTTCTTCGCTGGCTGCAGTGTTCTGTTGGTCAGTCATCTCAGATCCTTTCTGATCTTGGGTCTTTTAGGGATTGCTGTACGTGGGTGCAGCCGTTCAGGCCTTGAGCAGCGCGTCGAGCTTGCCGGCGCGCTCCAGGGCATACAAATCATCACAACCGCCGATGTGCTTTTCGCCGATCCAGATCTGCGGCACGGACGTGCGTCCGGCCTTCTGGCTCATGGCAGCACGAATCTGCGGCTTGCCATCGACCTTGATCTCTTCGAAGGCCACACCTTTGTTCACGAGCAATTGCTTGGCTCGCACGCAATAAGGGCAGTAATCGCTGGAGTAGACGATGACTTCGCTCATATCACTTCACCAGCGGCAGGTTGTCGCCTTTCCAGCTGGAGATCCCGCCGGACAGCTTGGCGGCGGTGAAGCCGGATTTCATCAGCTCGCGAGCGTGGGTGCCAGCGGTCTGGCCCAGGGCGTCGACCAGAATGATGGTCTTGGCCTTGTGCTTTTCCAGCTCGCCGGTACGCGCAGCCAGCTTGTCTTGAGGAATGTTGATCGCGCCAACGATATGGCCGGCGGCGTAATCTTTCGCCGGACGGATGTCCACCACCACGCCTGCGTCCTTGTTGACCAGTGCGGTCAGTTCGCCGGTGCTCAGGCTTTTACCGCCGCCCTGCATCGTGTGCGCCAGCAGCAGAGCCAGCAGTACGACGAAGATACCGACAAGAATGTAGTGGTTAGTGGCAAATTCAATCAGGTGAGCAACCATCGAAGGAGGTTCCAGGGCGTTAAAATGTCGGCCAGTATACACAGCCACTATGGTGGGCCAAACCCCGTCCGGCGGTGACGTGGTCGGAACTAAGCATTAAACTCGCCACTCCCTTTTTCAACGCCCTCTTCTTTATTAGCCACGAGTGGATTCCATGACTACCACGCCTAAACCTTTGGTCCTGATGATTCTCGACGGCTTCGGTCACAGTGACAGCCACGAATCCAATGCCGTGTATGCGGCGAAGAAGCCTGTGCTCGATCGTCTGTGGGCCACGGTGCCGAACGGCCTGATCTCGGGCAGCGGCATGGACGTCGGCCTGCCGGACGGCCAAATGGGCAACTCCGAAGTCGGCCACATGAACCTCGGCGCCGGACGCGTGGTGTATCAGGACTTCACTCGCGTGACAAAAGCGATCCGCGACGGTGAGTTCTTCGACAACCCGACCATCTGCGCTGCCGTGGATAAAGCCGTGGCAGCCGGCAAGGCCGTGCATTTCATGGGCCTGCTGTCCGATGGCGGCGTGCACAGCCACCAGGATCACTTGATCGCCATGGCCGAACTGGCCTTCAAGCGCGGCGCCGAAAAAATCTACCTGCACGCCTTCCTCGACGGTCGCGACACGCCACCGAAAAGCGCCGCGTCGTCAATCGAACTGCTCGACGCGACCTTCCAGGCGCTCGGCAAGGGCCGCATCGCCAGCCTCATCGGTCGCTACTTCGCGATGGACCGTGACAACCGTTGGGACCGCGTATCTCAGGCCTACAACCTGATCGTTGACGGCAACGCCGAATTCAACGCCGCCACCGCTCAGGAAGGCCTCGACGCCGCCTACGCCCGTGGCGAGAGCGACGAATTCGTCAAAGCCACCACCATCGGCGAGCCGGTCAAGGTCGAAGACGGCGACGCCGTGGTGTTCATGAACTTCCGCGCCGATCGTGCCCGCGAGCTGAGCCGAGTATTTGTCGAAGACGATTTCAAGGAATTCGAGCGCGCGCACCAGCCAAAAGTGCAGTACGTGGGCTTGACCCAATACGCCGCCAGCATTCCAGCCCCTGCAGCCTTTGCTCCGGGCAGTCTGGAAAACGTGCTTGGCGACTACCTGGCAAAAAACGGCAAGACCCAGCTACGCATCGCCGAAACCGAAAAATACGCGCACGTGACCTTCTTCTTCTCCGGCGGCCGTGAAGAACCGTTCCCGGGTGAAGAGCGCATCCTGATCCCGTCGCCGAAAGTCGCCACCTACGACCTGCAACCGGAAATGAGTGCGCCCGAGGTCACCGACCGCATCGTCGACGCCATCGAGCATCAGCGTTACGACGTGATCGTGGTCAACTACGCCAACGGCGACATGGTCGGCCACAGCGGCGTGTTCGACGCTGCGGTAAAAGCCGTGGAATGCCTGGACACCTGCGTCGGGCGCATCGTCGAGGCGCTGGAAAAGGTTGGCGGCGAAGCGTTGATCACCGCCGACCACGGCAACGTCGAAAAAATGGCCGATGAAGAAACCCATCAGGCGCACACCGCGCACACCACCGAGCCGGTGCCGTTCATTTATGTCGGCAAGCGTGACCTCAAGGTTCGTGAAGGCGGCGTACTGGCGGACGTGGCGCCGACCATGCTGATGCTGCTGGGCCTGGAAAAACCGGCGGAAATGACTGGTACCTCGATTCTGGTCTGAACGAATCCATAAAACGCCGCAAAACCCTGTAGGAGTGAGCCTGCTCGCGATAGCAATCTGACAGTCAACTACTCTGTTGAATGTGAGAACACCATCGCGAGCAGGCTCACTCCTACATTTGTTTATGGTGGCTTCAAAGATTATTTTCAGCTGTATCTCCAGCCAGTTATCACACAAGCCCAATTGGGCGTTTTTTTTGCAGCCTCGGGCGGGCATACTAGGCCGTCCATTACCCTGGTGCCGCCCGCCTCTATGCTCCGCGTCCTGATCGCCCTCGCTCTGACCTGCCTGCTCCAACCGGCCTTCGCTGACGAGCGCGCGCAAACCCAACAGCAGTTGGATGCCACGCGTCAGGACATTGCCGAGCTGAAAAAGCTGCTGGGCAAGCTACAGGAAGAAAAATCCGGTGTGCAGAAAGAGCTCAAGGGCACTGAAACCGAGATGGGCAAGCTCGAGAAGCAGGTCGATGCCCTGCAGAAAGAGTTGAAGAAAAGCGAATCCGAGCTGCAGCGGCTCGATGCGGAGAAAAAAAAACTCCAGAGCGCGCGCACTGAACAGCAGCGACTGATCGCCATCCAGGCCCGCGCGGCCTACCAGAACGGCCGTCAGGAATACCTCAAGCTGCTGCTCAATCAGCAGAATCCCGAGAAATTCGCCCGCACCCTCACCTATTACGATTACCTGAGCCAGGCCCGCCTGGAGCAGTTGAAGAACTTCAACGAAACCCTGCGCCAACTGGCCAATGTCGAAAAAGACATCGCCATGCAGCAGGCGCAATTGCTGGTGCAGAAAAGCAGCCTCGACACCCAGCGCGACGAGCTGGAAAAGGTCCGCAAGGAACGCCAGCAGGTCCTCGCCAAGCTCAACGATGACGTGAAAGCCCGCGACCAGAAACTGGCCGCCCGCGAGCAGGATCAGGCAGACCTGTCTAAAGTCCTTAAAACCATTGAAGAAACCCTGGCCCGTCAGGCCCGTGAGGCAGAAGAAGCGCGGCAGAAAGCGCTGATCGCCCAGCAGGAAGCGGAAAAAAAGCGTTTGCGTGAGGCGCAGGCTGAAAACAGCGACGCCCCACGAAAACCAGCCAGATCAACCCCCGGCGCGCTGGTGTCCAGCAGCGGTGAGACCTTCGGTGGCCCTTTTGCTGCAACCCGGGGAAAACTTCCGTGGCCGGTTGATGGTCGATTGCTGGCACGCTTCGGCGAAAGCCGTGGCGACGATGCCCGCACCAAGTGGGATGGCGTGATGATCAGCGCCGCTGCCGGCAGCCAAGTGCATGCCGTGCATGGCGGGCGTGTGGTGTTCGCCGACTGGTTGCGTGGCGCCGGGCTGCTGGTGATCCTTGATCACGGCAATGGTTATCTGAGTCTTTACGGTCACAACCAGACACTGCTCAAGTCGGCCGGTGACGTGGTAAAAGCCGGTGAGTCGATCTCCACTGTGGGTAACAGTGGCGGTCAGGACACACCAGCGCTGTATTTCGCAATTCGTCAGCAGGGTCACCCGAGTGATCCGGCGCAATGGTGCCACGCGCAAGGATAAGCGCGTCGCCTAATTCAGGAGTTCGTTCGACATGCTGCATTTGTCCCGCCTTACCTCGCTGGCCCTGACGATCGCCCTGGTGATCGGCGCGCCTCTGGCGTTCGCCGCTCAACCGGCCCCGGCCGTCGCTCCGGCAGGCACTGCCGCGACCGCCAAGGCCCCGTTGCCGCTGGAAGAGTTGCGCACCTTTGCCGAGGTCATGGACCGGATCAAGGCGGCGTATGTCGAGCCGGTGGATGACAAGACCCTGCTGGAAAACGCGATCAAGGGCATGCTCAGCAACCTCGATCCGCACTCCGCGTATCTCGGCCCTGAAGACTTCACCGAACTGCAGGAAAGCACCAGCGGCGAATTCGGCGGCCTGGGCATCGAAGTCGGCTCCGAAGACGGTTTCATCAAGGTCGTCTCGCCGATCGACGACACCCCGGCGTCGAAGGCTGGCATCCAGGCCGGTGACTTCATCGTCAAGATCAACGGTGCGCCAACTCGCGGCCAGACCATGACCGAAGCCGTGGACAAGATGCGCGGCAAGATCGGTCAGAAAATCACCCTGACCCTGGTGCGCGACGGTGGCACGCCGTTCGACGTGACCCTGGCCCGCGCCGTGATTCAGGTGAAGAGCGTCAAGGCGCAGCTGCTGGAATCGGGCTACGGCTACATCCGCATCACCCAGTTCCAGGTCAAGACCGGCGAAGAGGTCTCCAAGGCCCTGGCCAAGCTGCGCAAGGACAACGGCAAAAAGCTCAACGGCATCATCCTCGACCTGCGCAACAACCCGGGCGGCGTGTTGCAGGCGGCAGTGGAAGTGGTCGACCACTTCATCAAGAAAGGCCTGATCGTCTACACCAAAGGCCGGATCGCCAACTCCGAACTGCGCTTCTCCGCCACCGGCAAAGACGAAAGCGAAGCGGTGCCGATGGTCGTGCTGATCAACGGTGGCAGCGCCTCGGCTTCGGAAATCGTCGCCGGCGCCCTGCAGGATCAGAAACGCGCGGTAGTCATGGGCACCACCAGTTTCGGCAAAGGCTCGGTGCAAACCGTGCTGCCGCTGAACAACGACCGCGCGCTGAAGATCACCACGGCACTGTACTTCACGCCGAACGGCCGCTCGATCCAGGCCCAGGGCATCGTCCCGGACATCGAAGTGCGCAAGGCCAAGATCACCAACGAAGCGGACGGCGATTACTTCAAGGAAGCCGACCTGCAAGGTCACTTGGGCAACGGCAACGGCGGCGCAGACAAGCCGACCGGTTCCGGCGCCAAGGCCAAGGCCATGCCGCAGGATGACGATTACCAGTTGGCCCAGGCCCTGAGCCTGCTTAAGGGCTTGAGCATCACGTCCGGCCGTTGAGGATGTCTTTGCGTTTGCTCTTCGTCCTGCTGTGCTGTCTGGCGGGTGCTGCTCACGCAGAACCCGCCAGGACGCCACCGCCAAAAGCCTACCTGACGCTGATCATCGACGACCTGGGGCAGAACCTGCCCCGGGATCGCCGTGTGCTGGCCCTGCCCGGCCCGGTGACCACGGCGATCATGCCCGACACCCCGCACGCCACCGAATTCGCCCGCGAAGCCCATCGCGCCGGCAAGATCGTGATCCTGCACATGCCGATGGATCCGGCCACCGGTCCGTACGCCTGGCACCCCGAACTGCCGCTCGAAGAGCTGCAAAAGCGCCTCGACGCCGCGTTCAAAATGGTCCCTTACACCGCGGGCATCAACAACCACATGGGCAGTCGCATGACCGCCCAGCCGGTGGCGATGGCGTGGCTGATGGGTGAGTTGCAGCGTCGGCACAAGTTCTTCGTCGACAGCCGCACCAGCGCGCAGACCGTGGCGGCGCAGCAAGCACAGAAGATCGATCTGGCGAGTGTTTCGCGCGATGTGTTTCTCGATGACGAACGCACCGAAGCCGCCATTTTCAACCAGCTGCAGACGGCGATCAGCCTGGCCCGCAAGCAGGGCTCGGCAGTGATGATCGGCCACCCTTACCCGCAGACGCTGGCGGTGCTGGAACGTGAATTGCCGAAGCTCAAGGCGCAAGGCATCGAGTGGATCGATATCAAGCAGATGATCAGCGTGCGGAGTAACAAAGCGACAGCTGCACACGGGAAAAATGGAATTTATCGTTAAGCTATCAACTGATTAAATTCTCATAAGCCTCTACGTCCAAAATAAGCAGCAATAACTTATAGAACCGACTCAAACCTAACTGTCTTATTCTGCGCCAGTCTTGCACCCATATATTAGCCAAGGACTGGCCATGAACTTTAAATATATCCACCCAAGCTTTTTATTACTGACTGCCTTCTCACTTCCTGCCTGTTCCAGCCCTGTCGATTACGGCAAGGGCGCTGAAAACTTCTCACCGTCGCAACACCTGACTAACAAAGATGGCGAAAATAACCACTGGATGGGAATCGGTGAGTACAAAAGCCGCGAGCACGGCTCCTGCACCGCCTTCCTGATTGATACAAACAGCTCTCGACCGTCCGATTCCGCCTATGCACTGACCAGTGCGCACTGCGTGGGCAAGGAAAACGGGGTCATGCGAACAGATGCCCCTATCGAAGCCAGCATTACCTTCAACAACTTCATCGATACGACTGCTGCCTCAAGGGCTGTGCCTGTGAAGAAAGTAGCCTGGAGCAGTATTCAGGGTGTCGACCTGGCTCTGTTGGAGCTTGGGGTATCACAGGGCGAACTTCTGGCTCAGGGCATCACGCCCATGAAACTGGCCCGGCAGGCGCCGGCAGAAGATAGCGACATTCTGATTGTGCACAAACCCGTTGGCTCTCCATTACAAATGTCCGCCTGCACCCACATGCCCTCCCCGGCGATTTTCGAAAAGCCTTGGGTTTGGCGGCATACCGTCAGCAACCAATGCAAAGATATTGCTTCCGGAAGCTCGGGGAGTCCGGTCATCGCTCGAGCGACCAACGAGGTCTATGGCGTCCTTGGGACCTTGGCTCACCATCTGACGCCGCTGCCTGGATACGGTCAGATGCCGAGCGGCAGTTACGGCAGTCCCACCTCGGTTTTCAACAACTGCTTTATCGATGGCAAACTCAATACGGATCCGCAGGTGTGCGAATTATTTCCGGCAGCCTCTATCAGACTGCCTGCCCAACTGCCAACGCATGCAAAGATCAGCGTAAACGCTCAGGGCAACTACGTTTATCCAGAATGGAACTTTGAAATAACCGCCAGCACCCGGTTTATCCGGACCAAACGCACGTCGGACCCGGTCGAATGCGAAGTTCCGCAAGACTACAGCCAGCCAATCACCACCGGCACTGCGCCGACTCGATTAAATGTTCCGATGGGACCTGAAACCGGGTCTAGCAACCTTTGCATCATCGCCACAAACAGTACTGAGGACATATTACCCGCAGGCATTTATCGCAATGCCGTCACTGTTCCCACTTATCTGGTTGATGCGGGCCCGACGCCTGTTCCGACCATAGAGACTTCGTTTAACAAAGAGATAAACAGGGCGCTGATTCTGTGGCCGGAACGCAAGAACGAGGGTCTTGATCGATACGAGGTAAAAGGCGGCCTTGCTGAAAAAGTCAGTTGCGAAGACCCACAGGGTTATAGGCATGTGACCTCCAATTGGCTACGTCCGCAAAGCAACTTCCCCCTCAAACTCTGCGTTTACGCTGTCGACCCCAACAATCAGCGCTCAGAATTGAAGGAATACATCCTGGAATGGGAAGCGCTCAAAAACAGCGCCCCCTGAGCTGATCAGTGACGTCGGCCTTGTGCTTCTGCATCAATAGGCAAAACAGGAGCGCAAGGCTGCCCATGGCAAGGAACGGTTTTTTTGGAAATAACTGGTCACGACGTCATACATAGTTACCGCCAGAGACCGGTTGCGATTACCGATAGTGAGACCTGCAACGGGTCGCGACTCCCTTGAGTCGCCGTTCAACTATCAGGAGTGACCATGACCATTCATGACCAGGCCGCAGCACCATCCAGGCAAATCGAGCCGATCCGACACGACAATCTGCTGATCCATTTCACCACGGAATTTCACCGGATCTGGGACAGCACCGGCTCGCGGGCTAAACCCGCAGCCTTCTGGCGCCCGACTCCGGCTCCGGATGTATTGCCGGGCTATTTCCCGCTCGGCGACGTGTTCGTCGCCGGGCACGACAACATTAACGGCAGCACCGTGGTAGCTGTGGTTTGTGAAGCCGATGCACCCAGTGCAGATCCGGCCAGAGGCCCGGCATTAAGGCGCCCGGAGGATTTCGAACTGATCTGGAAAGATTCCGGCTCAGGCTCGAAGAAAGACGGGGCCGTATGGCGACCGATCGCCCCGCAAGGCTATGTGGCCATGGGCGCGGTCTGCTCCAATGATCACGAAAAACCTTCACTCAATGCGGTTCGCTGTGTACGCGCCGATCTGGTGATCGCCTCGGACGTTGGCGAACTGATCTGGAATGACAGGGGCAGCGGTGCCAGACAGAGTTTCAGCGCCTGGAGCGTCACACCGACGAATGCGCCGCCGGGAGAGATTCATTTCGCACCAGGCACCTTTGTTGGGGCAAGCAGTTTCAACCGGCCAGAGAGCAATGTCGGTGCCTATTCACTACGGATGCAGATCGCGCCACTGATCCAGTCATCTCCACAGCTGCCGATGCTCTTGGCAGCGGATGCCCCTGAAACCAAGGGAGCGGCCACCCTCGCCCAAGTCATCGAGCTGCCATGGTTCGTGGTCAAGGATGACTTGTCGCCAATTGATCAATTACGCACCACGCCGTTTTATCGCCTGGAAAGAACCGACCAGTACTATTTGGTTGGGAGCGGACACAACACAGGCGAGGAGGCACGGGCTTTCAAGTGGACTGCGCAGCGGCTGCAGAATCCGAAGACGCTGCGTCTGTTCACTCAACTTACCGCGATCAGTTTTGTGAGCCCGTGGGCAACGAAGGCAGACGCTCCTGTGTCACTCCCATTCTCGGCAAGACTGGACAGCCAGTTCACTCACAGCGAGACGTCAACCAGTGGTTGGCAGACTCCATTTGTTACCCATGTGATCGCGATGGCCGGCAAAGGCAAATTCGTCGCGGTTTATCAACTGGAGAGTTTCTACGAGCTGCGTCGTGCTGACGGCTCGCAAGCGGGGATCAATCTGGCTTACACCCAGAACGATAACCTGAGTCTGCTGCAGTATCCGCCGCAAGAATGCACCCACCAGGCAACAGACAAGTCGTTGCCGACGGCTACAGATAGCGCCCCATGATCTCGTCGACAACCCCGTCCTTGCGCATCTGATCCAGCGCCGCTTGCAGCCTGGCGACCGTTGCGTCCGACACATCCTTGTTCAGCGCCAGATATAACTCGGCGCTGTTGAAGCGCAACACGGTCTTGAGTCCAGTGACCCCGTCCTGCCGCGCCAGATAACGCCCGGCAGGATCACCCGTGGCCCACAGGTCGATCTGGCCATTGACCAGTTTTTTCGCGTTGTCCTGATCGCGCAGAACGACCGTAGGCTGCAAGCCCTGCTTGGCCAGCGTCTCGGCAATCGCATCGCCTTTGTAGGCACCGATCCTGTATTTGCGCGCATCGTTGAGGGTGTCGAGGGTGATTTTGCTGTCGGCCCTGGCCAACATGATCCAGTCGTCCGGACCGATCGGGCCGACCCATTTGAACAGGTTTTCGCGGTCCGGCAGGCGGGCCATCACGAAGGCGCCGTAACCGGGGTTTTCCAGCGCCAGTTTGTAGACGCGCTCCCATGGGAAGCGCAGCGTCAGGCTATAGGTGAGCCCGGCGCGCTTGAACATTTCGCGCACGATGTCGGCGGCAATGCCGTTGATGTTCTCGCCCTTGGCGAAATTCTTGCCGTCTTTCGCCATGTTGTAGGGCGGAAAGTTTTCGGTGAGGAGCACCAGATCGGTGTCGGGACTGTTTTCGGCCCGCGCCGTGTTGAGCAACAACACAGAGGCACTGGCGAGAACAAGAAGCAGGCGTTTGATCATGTCGGGCTACCGGAATCCATGGCGTGCCCAAGAGTGCCTTGGGTACGCCATGCTGTCCACTGGCCTGTACGGTTTAGCGCATCACGATGCCGCGTTTGGCCATATACGCTTTCGCTTCCTGCACAGTGTATTCGCCGAAGTGGAAAATACTCGCCGCCAGTACCGCGCTGGCGTGGCCTTCAAGGATGCCGTCGGCCAGATGCTGCAGGTTGCCGACGCCGCCGGAAGCGATCACCGGAATGCCCAGCGCATCGCTGATCGCGCGGGTCACGCCGAGGTCGAAGCCGTTTTTCATGCCGTCCTGATCCATGCTGGTCAGCAGGATTTCGCCGGCACCGAGGCCTTCCATTTTCTTCGCCCACTCGACTGCATCGAGACCGGTTGGCTTGCGCCCGCCGTGGGTGAAGATTTCCCAGCGCGGGGTTTCGCCCGGGCCGGAGACTTTCTTCGCGTCGATGGCGACGACGATGCATTGCGAGCCGAAATGCTGCGCCGCTTCGCCAACGAATTCCGGATTGAACACCGCTGCGGTGTTGATCGAGACCTTGTCCGCACCGGCATTGAGCAGGTTGCGGATGTCCTGCACGGTGCGCACGCCACCGCCGACGGTCAGCGGAATGAACACCTGGCTGGCCATGCGCTCGACGGTATGCAGCGTGGTGTCGCGGCCATCGACGCTGGCGGTGATGTCGAGAAAGGTAATCTCGTCGGCACCCTGCTCGTCATAACGACGGGCGATTTCCACCGGGTCGCCGGCATCGCGGATGTTCTCGAACTTCACGCCTTTGACGACCCGGCCGTTGTCCACGTCCAGGCAAGGGATGATGCGTTTGGCCAGCGCCATGGTCAGTCCTCAGCCTTGGTACGCATCGCAGAAAGCTTGCGCTTCGGCGACGTCGAGGGTGCCTTCGTAGATCGCCCGGCCAGTGATTGCACCGATGATGCCCGGCGCCTTGGCGTCGAGCAGCGACTTGATGTCACCCAGATTGTGGATACCGCCGGACGCGATCACCGGGATCTTCGTCGCTGCAGCCAGCGCAGCGGTGAACGGTACGTTGCAGCCCTGCATCATGCCGTCTTTGGCGATGTCGGTATAAACGATCGAGGACACACCGTCGGCTTCAAACTGCTTGGCCAGATCGATGACTTGCACGGTGCTGATTTCAGCCCAGCCGTCGGTGGCAACGAACCCGTCCTTGGCATCCAGGCCGACAATGATCTTGCCCGGGAACGCGCGGCAGGCTTCAGCGACGAACGCCGGATCTTTAACGGCTTTGGTGCCGATGATCACGTAGCTGACGCCCGCCTTGACGTAATGCTCGATGGTTTCCAGCGAGCGGATACCGCCACCGATCTGGATCGGCAGGTTCGGGTAGCGCTTGGCGATTGCGGTGACCACTTCGCCATTGACCGGCTGACCTTCGAATGCGCCGTTCAGATCGACCAGATGCAGACGACGGCAACCGCCCTCCACCCACTTGGCAGCCATGCTCACCGGGTCCTCGGAGAACACTGTGGAATCTTCCATGCGGCCCTGGCGCAGACGTACGCAGGCACCGTCTTTAAGATCGATAGCGGGAATAATCAGCATCTGGCAAACCTTCAAATTTGAATGTTCAGCTTGGCTCGGAAATCAGTTTTTCTCGAGCGCCCACAGGTCGCTTTCGATGCTTTCAAACCGCTCTTTGAGGTGGGTCTGCACATCGAAAATCGCCCTGTTGTAATAGTGCGGAGCAATTTCGCGGGTAAACAACTCAAGAATTTCCGCCGCCTCGAACGAACCCAGGTCAAGTTCGAACCGATCCTCCATGAACCGCTGGATCTTGCGGTTGGCCTCGTTCTCCTGTTCGGGAGTGAGGGTCAGGATCGGCGGTTTGGACTTCTTGGCAGCCATTTACCAGCGACCGTCCCACGCGGCGAAGTTCTGCAGCAATTGCAGGCCATGGGTATGGCTCTTCTCCGGGTGGAATTGCACGGCGAAACGCGAGCCTTCGGCCAGCGCTGCAGCGAAATCGACCCCGTAATGACCGCTCCCGACTACCTGCCGCGCATTGGCGGCAGCGATGTAGTAGCTGTGCACGAAGTAGAAACGCGCCATGTCCGGAATGTCGTGCCACAGCGGGTGGCCGACCTTCTGCTGCACTTCGTTCCAGCCCATGTGCGGGACTTTCAGGTGCTCGCCGTCTTCATGCAGGTCTTTGCCGAAGAACTTCACGGCGCCCGGGAACAGGCCGATGCAGTCGACGCCGTCGTTCTCTTCGCTGCTGTCGAGCAGGGCTTGCATGCCGACGCAGATGCCGAGGAACGGACGATCCTGACTGACTTCACGCACCAGCGAGTCGAACCCGAGGCGACGGATCTCCGCCATGCAATCGCGGATCGCACCAACGCCCGGGAATACCACACGGTCGGCTTCGCGGATCACGTCGGCATCGCTGGTGATCAGCACCTTGCCGGCACCGACGTGCTCGAGGGCCTTGGCCACCGAGTGCAGGTTGCCCATGCCGTAGTCGATAACTGCAACCGTCTGCATTACAGAACGCCTTTGGTCGATGGCATTTGCCCGGCCATGCGCTCATCCAGCTCGACGGCCATGCGCAGCGCGCGGCCGAAAGCCTTGAACACGGTTTCGATCTGGTGGTGGGTGTTGGTGCCACGCAGGTTGTCGATGTGCAGGCTGACCAGCGCGTGATTGACGAAGCCCTGGAAGAATTCCTGGAACAGGTCGACGTCGAAGCCGCCCACGGTGGCGCGGGTGTAGGGCACGTGCATCTGCAGGCCTGGACGGCCGGAGAAGTCGATCACCACACGCGACAGCGCTTCATCGAGCGGCACGTAAGCATGACCGTAGCGACGGATGCCTTTCTTGTCGCCGATGGCTTTGGCGAAGGCCTGGCCGAGGGTGATACCGACGTCTTCCACGGTATGGTGGTCGTCGATATGCAGATCGCCCTTGCATTCAATATCCAGGTCGATCAACCCGTGACGGGCGATCTGATCCAGCATGTGCTCAAGAAAAGGAACACCGATATCGAATCGGGCCTTTCCGGTGCCATCAAGGTTGATCGAGGCTTTGATCTGGGTTTCCAGAGTGTCGCGCTCGACAGACGCCTTACGTTCGGCCATCACCAGCTCCGCAAAATCATTGGGCGAAAAAGGCAGCCATTATAGGCACGCGGGGCCGAAACAGAAACACGCGACGTGAGATGGCTGACGGATAGAACGCCCGGCTGTCGCGGGTAGACATGTCCATACAAGCCATTACAGGCACCCCAAAACAACTGTAGGAGTGAGCCTGCTCGCGATGAGGGCCTCACAGTCAACATTTCTGTCGACTGTCAGACCGCTATCGCGAGCAGGGCTCACTCCTACAGGGGTATTACGTTTTTACTTAGTGAAACAGTACCGCCGTCTTCTGCAGGGTCACCCACACGCCCCACGCCAACGGAATACCCACCACCAGCCACGCAGCGATTGCCAGCGGCTTGCTGCCCGGTGCGGCTTTCCACTCCAGCACGGTGCTCGCATCAGCCCCTTTGTCGTGGCCCAGCGCCTGTTCGGCGGCCAGTTCGGCGTCGGTCATGAAGTACTTGTCGGCCACCGGACGCACCATCAGGTTGCACAGGAAACCCAGCACCAGCAGGCCGGCGAGGATGTACAGAGTGATGTCGTAAGCGGCAGCGCGTTCAACGCCGATGCTCAACTGATACTCGCGCAGGTAGTTCACCAGCACCGGGCCGAGCACGCCGGCGGCGGCCCAGGCAGTCAGCAGACGACCGTGGATCGCACCGACCATTTGCGTGCCGAACAGGTCGGCCAGATACGCTGGAACGGTCGCAAAACCACCGCCGTACATCGACAGGATGATGCAGAACGCCGCCACGAACAGCGCAACGTTGCCCAGATGGCCCATGTTCGGGATCAGCGCGTACAGGGCAAAACCGAGGGCGAAGAACACGAAGTAAGTGTTTTTGCGACCCAGGTAGTCCGAGAACGAAGCCCAGAAGAAGCGGCCACCGATGTTGAACAGGCTCAGAAGACCAGTGAAGCCGGCAGCAATCGCGGCGATCGAAGCCAGTTGCCCGGCGTCCAGCTGACCGAACGGCACGTCAACGCCCAGCAGCTTGCCGCCGAACACTTCCTGCAGCAGTGGCGAGGCCATGCCAAGGATGCCGATACCGGCCGATACGTTCAGGCATAGCACCAGCCACACCAGACGGAACTGCGGGGTTTTCCACGCCACATTCACGTGCACGTGACGGTGGGTGATCATCGCGTTCGAAGCTTTCTTCGCTGGAGCGGTCCAGCCTTCAGGCTTCCAGCCGGTTGGCGGCACGCGGTAAGCCAGGGCGCCACCGATCATGAACACGAAGTAGATCGCAGCCATGGCCACGAAGCTTTGCCAGACGCCGACACCCGCAGGCGAAGCGAAGTGGCTCATCAGCGCAGTCGCCAACGGTGCACCGACCATCGCGCCGCCACCGAAACCCATGATCGCCATGCCGGTCGCCATGCCGCGCTTGTCCGGGAACCACTTGATCAGGGTCGAGACCGGCGAAATGTAGCCCAGGCCCAGACCGATACCGCCGATCACCCCGGAGCCGATCCACATCAGCCAGATCTGGTGGGTGTAGATACCCAGTGCAGAGATCAGCAGACCGCCGCACCAGCACAGTGCCGATACCACACCGGCCTTGCGTGGCCCGGCGTGTTCCAGCCAGCCACCCCAGATCGCTGCCGAGCAGCCGAGGAAGATGAAGAACAGGGTGTAGATCCAGCCGAGCATGGAGATCGGCCAGTCGCATTGCGAAGAGAAGACCTGAGCGATGAAGCTCATGTCCGGTGCGCAAGCCACCGGAGCCGTGACGCCCAGCGCCTTGGACAACGGCAACCAGAACACCGAGAAACCGTAGGCCATGCCGATGCACAGGTGGATGGCCAGAGCGGCCGGTGGAACCAGCCAGCGGTTGAAACCGGGCTTGGCGATGATGCGTTCCTTGGACAGGAACGCAGGCTGGTCGGCGCGAAGGCCGTCCGCCGTGATGCTCGTGCTCATTGTGTATCCCCCAATTATTAGTATGGTTCGCCAGCCACTGCTCACCCTCGGCCTTTATGCACGCAGGCATGACCGTTTTTTCGGGTGAAGCTCCTTGAAGGCGCGACGTTAAGTCGCAGAAGGACGGACGAACCGGCGAAGGTTACCATTTGCACGTGACAGAAAAACCAAACTGATATCACCTTTTTCGTGTCATCTGATCTCGCCCCCTCAGGAAAAAGCCATGCCGATCGTTGTCCAAGCGCTGAACGATGCCAGTTATCAGGATCAACAGGATTTGCAGAAGATCTATCGTGACGCTCCGCAGTGGCTGTTCGCGCCGTATTCCGGGGACGCCCAGTTGATCGAAAGCAGCCTGGCGGACGGGTCTTTGATTACAGGACGTTTCAACGACCGACTGCTCGGTGCGGCGCGCCTGACAAGGCACGACAGGATTTGGTACTTGTCACATTTGTGTGTACGAAAAGTCACCCGGCGCCGTGGGGTAGCCGAGCGATTGGTGAACCAAGCGCAGAAAATGGCGTCGCAAGCGGGTGCCCAACTGCGCCTGCTGGCACCGGCCGGACACCTTGAAATCCAGGCGCTGGCCGCCAAATTGCAATTGCCGCTGGACGTGATCGCGACATGACAGCGCCCCGAACCGGGCGGATGCAGCGCTATACTCCCCGGCTAATTTACGAATTCGACTAACTACAAGGACTCGCCCATGAAAGCGTTCGGCAAAATCCTGGGTCTGGTACTTCTCGGGCTGTTGCTGATCATTGTGGCGGCGGGCTTCGCCCTGACCCACCTGTTTGATCCCAACGACTACAAAGACGAGATCCGCCAGATAGCCCGCGACAAGGCCCACATCGAGCTGACGCTCAATGGCGATATCGGCTGGAGCCTGTTCCCGTGGCTCGGCCTGGAACTGCATGAGGCCAGCATCGCCACCCTGATCAACCCGACCGAACCGTATGCCGACCTGCAGATGCTCGGCCTGTCCGTGCGCGTGCTGCCGCTGTTGCGCCGCGAAGTGCAGATGAGCGATGTGCGCGTCGAAGGCCTGAACCTGCGCCTGAAACGCGACAAGAACGGCCACGGCAACTGGGAAGACATCGGTAAGCTGCCACCTCCTGCCACGCCTGCCGGCAGCCCGACGCCTGCCAGCCCGCCTGTTGCAGAGGCCCCCGTCCAGCCGGAAAAACCGCCGCAGCCGATCCGCCTCGACATCGACAGCCTGACCGTCAACAACGCCCGTGTTGAATACACCGACGAGCAGACCGGCAAGCAGTACAGCGCCGAAAGCATCCAGCTGAGCACCGGTGCAGTACACGACTCGACCAACATTCCGCTGAAAGCCACGGCGTTCCTCAGCACCAATCAGCCTGTGCTGCGGGTGCGCACCGAGCTCAACGGCGAGCTGCGCATCGAACGCGCCCTGCAACGTTACAAGTTCGAAGACATGAAACTGTCCGGCGAACTGACCGGCGACCCACTACAGGGCAAGGCCATGACCTTCTCCGCCCAAGGCCAGATTTCCCTGGACAAGGCGGCGAACGTCGCCGAATGGACCGGTATCAAGATCTCCGCCAACCAGTTGCGTGCCCTCGGTGAGCTGAAAGCCAACGACCTCGACAAGACCCCGCAGATCACTGGCGGAATCTCGATCGCCCAGTTCGATCTGGCGAAATTTGTCGACAGTATCGGCCAGACGTTGCCAGCCATGGCGCCCGGCAGCCTGAGCAAGGTCGAACTGGTCAGCCGCGTGGCCGCCACGCCAACCAGCGTCGCCTTCGACAACATCAACCTGAAACTCGACGACAGCAGCTTCAGCGGGCGCATTGCCGTGGAAGATTTCGCCAAGCAGTCGCTGCGCGCGATCCTCAAGGCTGACACGTTCGACGTCGACCGCTACCTGCCGCCGAAATCGGAAAAAGCCAAAAACGCCACGCAAGTGCGTCAGGCCGAAGTCGCCAGCACCGAAGCCGATGCCATGGCCGGCGCCGGCAGCACACCGTTGCCGGACAAACCAAGCAAAAGCGCCTGGAGCACCGAGCGTCTGCTGCCGGTCGAGCGTCTGGCCAAACTCGACGTCGATGCCGACCTGACCTTCGGCCAGCTGACCCTCGACAAACTGCCGATCCAGAACGCCGCGCTCAAAGCCACTGGCCAGGGCGGCCTGCTGACTCTGGAAAACCTGCGCGGCGGCCTGTACAACGGCGATTTCGAAGCCAAGGGCACCCTCGACGTACGCCCGAGTGCGCCGGTGCTGAACCTGCAAACCAGGATCAACCGCGTACCGGCCGAGAAAATCCTCGAAAGCCAAGGCAAGAATCCGCCGGTCAAAGGCCTGGTCACACTGACCAGCAGCCTCACCGGCAGCGGCAACAGCCAGCAGGCGCTGATCGAAACCCTCAACGGCAACGCCAGTTTCGTGATCAACAACGGTGTGCTGCTCAACGCCAACCTTGAACAGCAACTGTGCAAAGGCATCGCCACCCTCAACCGCAAAACCCTCAGCGGCGAGCCACGGGGCAAGGACACGCCGTTCCAGGAACTCAAGGGCAACCTGACCTTCCGCAACGGTATCGCCAGCAACCCGGACCTGAAAGTGCGCATCCCCGGCATGACCGTCAACGGCGATGGCGACATCGACCTGCGGGTGCTGGGCATGGATTACCGCGTCGGCATCATCGTCGAAGGCGACACCAGCGCCATGCCGGATCCGGCCTGTCAGGTCGGCGAGAAATTCGTCGGCATCGAGTGGCCGCTGCGCTGCCGCGGCCCATTGGAACTGGGCGCCAAGGCCTGCCGTGTGGACAACGAACGCCTCGGCCAGGTCGCGACCAAAATGGCCGGTGACAAACTCAGCGAGAAGATCGATGAAAAACTTGGCGACAAGGTCAGCCCGGAATTGAAAAACGCATTGAAGGGGCTGTTCAAGCGATGACAGCGGAGCAGTTTTCCACGGCGGTGCTGGAATGGTTCGACCGCCACGGCCGCCACGATTTACCTTGGCAGCAAGACATCAATCCGTATCGGGTGTGGGTGTCGGAGATCATGTTGCAGCAGACCCAGGTCAGCACCGTGCTCAATTACTTCGACCGCTTCATGGCCGCGCTGCCAACGGTGCAAGCGCTGGCCGAAGCGCCGGAGGACGAAGTGCTGCACCTGTGGACCGGGCTCGGTTACTACACCCGCGCGCGCAATCTGCAAAAAACCGCGAAGATCGTCGTCAGCCAGTACGGCGGCGAATTTCCGCGGGACGTCGAAAAGCTGACGGATCTGCCGGGGATCGGCCTGTCCACCGCCGGGGCTATCGCCAGCATCAGCATGGGCCTGCGCGCGCCGATCCTCGATGGCAACGTCAAACGCGTTCTGGCGCGTTTTACCGCGCAGGAGGGTTACCCGGGGGAACCGAAGGTCGCCAAACAGCTGTGGGCCAATGCAGAGCGTTTTACGCCGCACGATCGGGTCAACGCCTACACCCAGGCGATGATGGATCTCGGCGCCACGTTGTGTACGCGCAGCAAACCGAGCTGCCTGCTGTGTCCGCTGGAAAAGGGCTGCGAGGCGCACATGCTCGGGCTGGAGACACGCTACCCGATCCCCAAACCGCGCAAGGCCATCCCGCAGAAACGCACGCTGATGCCGATGCTCGCCAACGAAGAAGGCGCGATTCTGCTTTATCGCCGCCCGTCCTCGGGATTGTGGGGCGGCTTATGGAGCCTGCCGGAACTCGACGACCTCGACGACCTGCAACATCTGGCCGATCAGCACTCGCTGACCATGGGCGAGCAGCAGGCGCTGCCAAGCCTCGTTCACACCTTCAGCCATTTCCAGCTGTCCATCGAACCCTGGCTGGTTCAGGTACAGGAAGCCAGCCATCACGTGGCCGAGGCCGACTGGCTCTGGTATAACCTCGCCACCCCGCCGCGCCTGGGCCTTGCCGCCCCGGTCAAAACCTTGCTCGAACGCGCGGCCGCCGTATTGAACGCAGGAGAGTCGTCATGACCCGCACCATCATGTGCCGCAAGTACAAAGAAGAACTGCCCGCGCTGGAACGCGCTCCTTTCCCGGGCGCCAAAGGTCAGGATATTTTTGACCACGTCTCGGCCAAAGCCTGGGCTGACTGGCAGAAACACCAGACCCTGCTGATCAACGAAAAGCGCCTGAACATGATGAACGCCGAAGACCGCAAATATCTGCAGGGCGAAATGGACAAGTACTTCTCCGGCGAGGATTACGCCAAGGCGGAAGGCTACGTTCCGCCTGCGGAGTAAACCCGCCAAATCGGGGGGCGGATCGTAAGCGACGGAATTAATTTAAGAAATTTTAAAAAAGTCGTTGACGTAAATCCGAAAAACCCTTTTAATGCGCCCCGTTGCCCAGATAGCTCAGTCGGTAGAGCAGGGGATTGAAAATCCCCGTGTCGGCGGTTCGATTCCGTCTCTGGGCACCAAATACCGAAAACCCTGAATCGCAAGATTCAGGGTTTTTTTTATGCCTGCGATTTGATCAAGCACGCCGCCCGCCTCTGCGAAGCACCGAACCGTCCCTGCGCTCCATATCAAAAATCTCCCCTTTCCTGAATTCTTTCAAAACTGCCAGAACGCTCCGTAGGCCCTAGCGGAAATGGACGACATACGCTCGCCCACGGTTTGGGCAGAATTGGACTCAGAGCTGCCGCGTAGCCCGAAGCAGATGCATAACAGGGATGTAACAGATGATTAGCAAGATCAAAGCCCAATCCACTGATTCATGCATTGGGCAAGAATCCAGAACCTTCACCTTCAATTGCCGGCAATCGGCATTGCTTCATCAACTCTCTATGGAAATCGCAGCCATCGGTGGACCGCAGGCTCCTGGTGCCAATTTCCTGACCTCTGCCGCGGCCAAAGAATTGAAGCCTTCCTTTTCGCAACACCAATGTGCATTGCTCGAGGCGTATTCCGACAGCCTGTTCTCGGTGTTGATATTCGAAGGCCTCAAGACTATCAACACTTCCAACCCTCCAGATGAACTCCCTGATCTAGCCACTCTGGAAACTCGTCCAGATGTTCTTTGTCTGGCTTCACGCAATCAGATTTTGTTGAAGCTGGTGGACAATAACGCGTTCGCTTACGACCTAGACAACGATGGGAAATTGGTACGGCTGGTGGCCAACTTCAAGGGAGGCGGCCTCACAAAGATCAAGGCGGAGCCAGAATCCAGAGAATTGAGTTCACACTCAGGCCTGGCGCTTGGCCCGCACACTGAAGCACCTTACTGGTGTGCCGTAGATGCAAAGGACGGGCATTCACCCTCCCCGTCTTCGCTAATACTTTCTGCGCTGTGGAACCCCACCCTTGAACCTACACGGGTCATCCCGCTCCCACCTGTCCTCGAAAGAATTGGCGTCATCAACTGTCTGGCGCTGACCACTGAAAACTTCCAGTTCACTCGCAGCGACTCCTTTGTCAGTGGCAAAGGTGCAAACGGTCGTGACGTGTCGATTCTGGCTTTCGACGACAAAGTCGGGTTCTCGGCCCGATTCAACTCTTACCGCTTCTCGGTGAACAGTAATGTGTCGAAGTTTGTGAAAACGGCTTACTCCGCTCTTTGCCAACGCGTAGAGGAATCGACTCCGGCGGAGTACGCGCTGACTCAGGAATCAGCCATGGTCATCAATAACACCCGGGCACTGCACTGTCGCGATGTGATTAAAGACAACAGAAGAGTGCTGGTGCGTATTTTCGGACTCTCAAAATTCTCCACCCCGATTGTCATTTCAGAAGATCCATTACTAGTGCGGGGCTGATCTCCGCACTTCGGGTACGGAGCTTCTCGCAAGCAGAAAATTGATTGGTAACCATTAAAGAGGTAATGCAATGTCTTGGGACATCATCGGCATGCTGGCGCTCGTCGCATTTTGTGCCGGTTTTTTTGATGCGATTGCCGGTGGTGGAGGACTGATCACCTTGCCTGCATTGTTTCTGGCCGGTGTAGATCCGATCAGCGCGATTGCAACCAACAAGTTTCAGGCAGCATCAGCAACCATTTCGGCGACAGTGACTTTTGCTCGCAAAGGGTTGATCGAATGGCGTGAAGGACGCTTCCTGGTTGTCTGCGGATTTATTGGTGGAGCCAGCGGCGCCTTGCTGGTCAGTTCAATCGATAAACGATATCTGGAAGCTTGCGTGCCTGTAATGCTGATTCTGGTGGCGATCTATTTTGCGCTATCGCCGAAACTGGCCAATGAAGATCGGCGCAAGAGAATCGGAATTCTGCTTTTCTCTTTTACTGTCGCGCCGATCCTCGGTTTTTACGACGGAATATTCGGTCCCGGGGTGGGATCGTTTTTTATCGTTGGGTTTGTACTGCTCTGCGGCCTGGGCATGATGCGGGCCATGAGTTTTACCAAACTTGCCAACGCCTCGTGCAATCTCGGCTCGCTTTCTGTCTTCATCACCAAGGGCGTGATTATCTGGCCAGTAGCTTTAGCGATGGCGCTGGCTGCCTTCATCGGCGCACAGTTGGGCGCTCGCGCCGCTGTTCGGGTCGGGCCGAAGTTGATCAAACCGATGTTGATCGTGGTTTGCTGCGCCTTGGCCATCAAACTTCTGAGCGTAGAGAACAATCCATTGCGCATTGCCATAGCTCAGACATTCACTTCACTCTAAACGCTACGTATCGATGCATTTATTCCTGATGAAACACCCGCGCTCCTCCATGGGATCGCGGGTTTTATCGTTTCAGTCGATCAATAAGCTATCGACCAACTCAACGTGTACGTCCGCCCACCCCCGGTAATCGTAGAGATGTGCCGGGCCATGAGCGGCAAGCAGGACAGTGTCGCGCTCTGCCCCCCCCACACCGTGCTGCATTCCTTGTCGAGCAAGTTCTGAATCTCTGCGCTGAAGGTGCCGATGTCGGTGTCGCGGCTGCCGAGCAGGTCGCTGGTGATAGTAAGGGAACGGATAAAAGTTGGTGTCCTCGTTGCGGTAAGGCGCTTGCAGGTAGAAGTACTCCCCTCAACGTCGACGGTTTTCAGCCAACGTCGATCCGCGCTACTTTGGCCGAACCTTATGGAAGAGGGGCATCCGCCCGATGAACCAGAAAAGAACCCGCATCCCCCTGCCCCATCCGCCACCCTATCGCCAGAGCCGGATTACATTCTGGCTGACGGTGCTGGTCGGCGTATTGATCGCCTTCCTCATCGGCGCGTCGATTTATCTGATCATCCACAGCTTGATCAGCGGATCCATCACTACCTGGAACCGAACCGGCCCGCGCCATACCTACACCCTCGCGCAGCAACCCCGAATGTTCTGGTTCGAGATCGTGTCGCAGTGCGTTGGCACCCTGTTCCTGATAGCCGTCGGCTGGATCGGATTATGGATTCACCGAATGGCGCGCGAGCCCGGCGACAAGCAGAAGGCCAAGCGTACGCGGGGATAAAGGAAGGCGCGGGATACCCGCGCCTCGATTCTTCAATACACCCGACGTTATCCAGCGTCATTCCAGTGGAACACCAGATTGCGCGCAGTGCCGCTGCCAACGTCTGTCACGTCACGCCGTGTTTCGCCATTGCGCGTGGCGACCACGGTGTACTTACCGGGTGGCAGTTGCACGTACACCAGCGGCCCCGTTTGGGTGAGAGTCAGCACGGTTTGCCCGGGCGACTTTTGAATCACCAAATCGACATCAGCGGTGTACTGGTCTTGCGCGCCCACCGCGAACGTCATGTGCAGGTTGTAGCCGGGGGTTTGCTGAATGGCTTTTGACTCGTCCAGGCCAATCCCGCCGGACAGGTAGTTGATGCCGTTTTGCTGTTGTTGCTGGACTTGCACGCCGGCACTGTCGACCGGGTCCAGATTGGCCGCCTGCAACATCGCCGGAAAGGCCAATGCCGCCACCGCCGCGATGGGCAGCAGGAATGAAAGAACGCGTTTCATGATGACAACTCCCGGGCTCTTGTAGAGCCCAACCGTTACTCCTTATTTGATCCGGCCAGGGAAGCACGTGTTTTAGAATGATTGGAACTTGGCCTGTGTCCGAAATGGACTACGCCTGCAGGACTGCATTGATTTTGTGACGCAGTGCGTCACAAATTCTCGAAAGCGCACTGCCTGCGGATCTGGAACGCAGCGCGTTCCGAATCGTTGCATTTACGCCTTGATGAAGCTCATGCTCAGGAGATCCCGCAAAGACCGAGTCCTTATGAACTCATGCAGCACTGCGCTCACCCACAGCGCCGCTATCGTCAATGAGCCCTTCCATGAGGCCGCGGCCGATGACTTTGCCCTTGGCGGCTTCACCTGGCGCCATGCCCTGCCCGACATCCAGCGCCCGGTAGTCATCATCAACGCCGCCACCTCGGTACGCTGCCGACACTATTCACGCTTCGCCGATCACCTGTTCGCCAATGGCTTCGACGTGATCACCTACGACTACCGAGGCATCGGCGAATCGCGTCCGGCAACCCTGAAAGGCCTTGAGGCTTCATGGACCGACTGGGGCGCGCTGGATTTCGAGGCGATGCTCAAACGCGCGCAACGGGAGTTTCCCGGCCAGCCAATCGATGTGGTCGGCCATAGCTTCGGCGGTTGCGCGGCTGGGCTCGGCGAGTCCGGGCAGGTCATTCGTCGACTGGTGACGGTCGGCGCGCAGTTCGCTTACTGGCGCGACTATGCGCCGGCACAGCGCTGGCGCATGTTTGGTAAATGGCATTTGCTGATGCCGCTGCTGACGCGGCTCTGTGGCTATTTCCCGGGCAAACGCCTCGACTGGCTGGAGGACACGCCAACAGGCGTCGTACGCGACTGGAGCACGCCTGCCGCGCGCTACGAGCAGCGTCCGAGCGGCCGCCGACTGCTGAAAGCAAGCGGTCGCCTGCCCTTCGCCAATGTCCGCGCAAAGACCTTGGCGATCAGCATCAGCGACGACCCTTACGGCACGATCCCGGCCATCGAACGCCTGCTCGGCTACTTCAGTCATGCGCACAAAACCCACTTGCGCATCGAGCCGCAGGACATCGGCGAACAACAAGTCGGACATTTCGCCTTTTTTCGTAGCGCATACCAAGCCACACTATGGCCCATTGCTCTGACCTGGCTGCAAACCGGCGAGTTGGCCCCCGACGCACCCGGGCGGCCAGTGCCACGCAGCTGAGCCCTTTCAACGCACGACGGAACACACCATGGCCTCCGCCAACAAGCAGCAAAAACGCGCCGCCCGGGCCAAGACCAAGGCCAAGCAAAACCGCAGCAAACGCGCCGAGGCGCCGGTCGAACTGGACCCGAACGATGACCGTATCGACTTCGAGTCGGTGGACCTGACCGAGCTGTTCAAGAAAATGATCGACGCCGAGAAGATCAGCCAGCAAGCCATGTGCACCGCGTTCCTCGAAGACCCGCTGCTGGAACTGGTCTACGAGCAGGAAGGCGAAGAAGGCGCGATGGATTTCATCCTCGCCGCGCTGATCGAGTATCGCCAGTGGTCCCAGGAAACCGACGAAGCCGGCGCCCTGGCGTGGATCGAATCCCCGGCCTTCCAGGCCGACTATGTGGCGGCGTCCGACGCGATCGCCGCACAAACCCAACAGAAGAACTGAGTTCCCATGGCATCCCTGAACAAGCAACAGAAACGCGCCAAACGCGCCAAGGCCAAAGCCAAGCACATCCGCATGGTCGGCCGTAAGCCGCTGGACCAGGACGACAACCTCGGGCATCTGGACGAGCCGATCCCGGAATACACCCTGGCGATGTTCAGCAAAATGCGCGATGCCGAAGCCGTCAGCCGCAACGAAATGCTGCTGACCCTGCTGCGCGAACTGGCGTTCATCATCGTTGACCATCCAGAGCTGCTGGACATGGAAAACGCCGAGAACGAAGGCATGGCCGCCACTCACCTGGCCGCCGACATGCTGATCGACTACCGCATGTGGGCCGACGGCATGGACATCGAAACCGCCCAGGCCTGGCTGACCGAGCCACAGTTCATCACCGATTTCGGGATTGCGCTGGATACTTACGGCAAGTCGCTGGACACCCAGGAAGACAAGGGCGAATAAACCCCGCGCACAAACAAAAACGGCCGCTCGTCATCACTGACAGCGGCCGTTTTGCATTACGCGTTACGGATCAGTTCAACACCACCGCGCCACGGTTTTCCAGCTTGCGGCGGCGCGCGACCAGCAGGCCGGCGGCGACTACCATGAGGCTCAGCAGGCCGGTTGCGAGGATTTCCACGCGGTGGGCTTCCTGGAACAGCATGATGGTCAGGGCCGCGACGATGAAGATGATCACCGCGTAGGTCAGGCCCGGGAACAGCCACATGCTGAAGACGATGTTCTCGCCGCGGGCCATGCGTTGTTTACGCATGCGCAGTTGCGAGAACGCGATCACCAGGTACACCAGCAGCGCGATGGCGCCAGAGCTGGCCAGCAGGAATTCGAACACGGCAGCCGGGGCCACATAGTTGGCGAAGGTGCAGAGGAACGCCGCGCCGGTCGACAGCATGACAGCCCAGTAAGGCGTACCGCTTTTGTTGACCCGAGTCGACATCGCCGGTGCGTCACCGCGCTTGCCGAGGGAGAACAGCATGCGCGACGAGGTGTACAGCGCCGAGTTCAGGCAACTGGTGACCGCGACCAGCACTACGATGTCGACGATCATTTTCGCGTTCGGAATGCCCATGCGCTCAAGCACGGTCTGGTAGGAACCGAGGTTGGCCAGCGTAGGATCGTTCCATGGCACCAGGGCCACAACGATGAAGATCGATACGAGGTAGAACAGGCCGATCCGCCAGATCACCGAGTTGGTGGCCTTGGAAATCTGCTTGCCCGGGTTCTTCGATTCCGCAGCCGCGATGGTCACGATTTCGGTACCCATGAACGAGAACATGGTGGTCAGGATTGCACCCAGCACCGCGCCCATGCCGTTTGGCAGGAAGCCGCCGGAATCAAACAGGTGCGAAACACCGCTGACCTGGCTGTTCGGCAGGAAGCCGAAAACGGCCGCAAGACCCAGCGCGATGAAGCCGATGATCGCCAGGACTTTGATCAAGGCAAACCAGAATTCGAATTCACCGTAGTTTTTCACGCTGAACAGGTTGGTGACCGTCAGCAGCATGGTGATGATCAGTGCAAACGCCCAGATCTCGATCCCCGGGAACCAGGCATGGAGAATGGTCGCGGCGGCGTTGGCTTCCAGTGGAATCACCAACACCCAGAACCACCAGTACAACCAGCCGATGGTGAAACCGGCCCAGTGCCCGATGGCACGGTCGGCGTATGTCGAGAACGAGCCGGTGTCGGGCGAGGCGACAGCCATCTCACCGAGCATGCGCATCACCAGCACCACCAGGGTACCGGCGGCGGCGTAGGCCAGCAGCACGGCGGGGCCGGCGGCAGCGATCGCGTGGCCGGAGCCAACGAACAGACCTGCGCCGATAACACCGGCGATCGACAACATGGTCACATGACGCGGTTTGAGCCCCTGTTCGAGGCCATTGGAGCTTGGGGTACTGCTCATCGGAACTACCTTTGCGAGGAAAGCGATTGCGTCCGTCCTGTCTGGTTTTCCTTCTCGTAAAAAGAAACCAACAGGGCGTTCCAGATTCTGCACGCAATAAATGCGCCAAAATGTTTCAAACTCTTCTGGGCCGCGGTTTTCAGCGAGACCGGACAGTCATCGCAAGTCATTGGAATGAATGGCAATTCGCCAGAGCGTTACCCTGCGACTCACTTTTCAGACGATTCAGCGCACCAGAAACACACTGAAAAAGTGTGGGATGCACAATAAAAGGGCGATTCAGGAACGTTCGGCCGGATAGCGCTTCCAACACCCCGCCAAAGCTGGCAACATCGCGCCTTTTTTTACGCGACGCCCACGGGTTTGCACGATCAAACACCCGTTCGGTTGTTGATGGGGCGACAGTCTGCTGTGCCGATGCGACAACCTGCCACACGCCATCCGCTTACCGCCCGTAGCGCTGTTGGCTGCCATTGAAACGCTATGCTAGCTTGGCCGCCTCGCCAGGAAGGCCCGCCAACAGCAGGAGCGCAACATATATGAGGAACGCACATGGCTGAGGCCACGCCCGCGCTTGAAATCCGCAACTTGCACAAACGCTACGGACAGCTTGAGGTGCTCAAAGGCATCTCGCTGACCGCCCGCGACGGCGATGTGATCTCGATCCTCGGTTCCTCCGGTTCCGGCAAGTCCACGTTCCTGCGTTGCATCAACCTGTTGGAAAACCCGCACCAGGGTCAGATTCTGGTGGCCGGGGAAGAACTCAAGCTCAAGCCCGCCAAGAATGGCGAACTGGTTGCCGCTGATGGCAAACAGATCAATCGCCTGCGTTCCGAGATAGGTTTTGTATTTCAAAACTTTAATCTGTGGCCGCACATGAGTGTGCTCGACAACATCATCGAGGCCCCGCGCCGCGTGCTCGGCCAGAGCAAGGCCGAGGCGATCGAAGTCGCCGAAGCGCTGCTGGCCAAGGTCGGTATCGCCGACAAGCGTCACGCCTACCCGGCGCAACTGTCCGGCGGTCAGCAACAACGCGCGGCGATCGCCCGCACGCTGGCGATGCAGCCGAAGGTGATTCTGTTCGACGAGCCCACCTCCGCCCTTGACCCGGAAATGGTTCAGGAAGTACTTAGTGTCATCCGCGCACTGGCCGAAGAAGGCCGCACCATGTTGTTGGTGACCCACGAAATGGGCTTTGCCCGTCAGGTCTCCAGCGAAGTGGTGTTCCTCCACCAGGGGCTGGTGGAAGAGCAAGGATCGCCTCAGCAGGTGTTCGAAAACCCGCTTTCGGCGCGCTGCAAACAATTCATGTCCAGCAACCGCTAACGGAGCAACATGCATGCAGAATTTTAAAAAGGTCTTCCTGGCCGCCGCCGTCACCCTCGCGTTCAGCGCCGGTGCCATGGCCGAGACCCTGAAGATGGGCATCGAAGCGGCGTACCCGCCGTTCAACAACAAAGACGCCAGCGGCAACGTGGTCGGCTTCGACAAAGACATCGGCGACGCCCTGTGCGCCAAGATGAAAGTCGAGTGCAGCGTGGTCACCTCCGATTGGGACGGCATCATTCCTGCGCTGAACGCCAAGAAGTTCGACTTCCTGGTCTCCTCGCTGTCGATCACCGAAGAGCGCAAGGGCGCGGTGGATTTCACCGACCCGTACTACTCGAACAAACTGCAGTTCATCGCACCGAAAGATAAAGACTTCAAAACCGACAAGGATTCGCTCAAAGGCAAGATCATCGGCACCCAGCGCGCAACGCTCGCCGGTACCTGGTTGGAGGACACCTACGGTAGCGATATCGAAGTCAAACTCTACGACACTCAGGAAAACGCCTACCTGGACCTGACCTCCGGTCGTGTCGACGCCATCCTGGCCGACAAGTACGCCAACTACGACTGGCTGAAAAGCGACGCCGGCAAGAACTATGAGTTCAAGGGCGACGCGGTCGTGGAAAGCGACAAGATCGGCATCGCCGTGCGTAAGGGTGATCCGCTGCGTGAGAAGCTGAACGCCGCGCTGAAGGAAATCGTCGCTGACGGTACCTACAAGAAGATCAACGACAAGTACTTCCCGTTCAGCATCTATTGATCTGACCTGCGGGACCGGCACCGTGATCCGACGGCGCCGGCTCCCGGCCTTGCCTGCCGCGATTTGAAAAGAAATCCATGATTATCGACCTCTACGGATTCGGCCCGGCCCTCGCCGCCGGTGCGCTGATGACCGTCAAACTGGCGCTGACGGCCCTGTGCCTGGGACTGGTGCTCGGTCTGCTCGGCGCCTTGGCCAAGACTTCCCCGTACAAGCCGCTGCAATGGCTTGGCGGCACTTATTCGACCCTGGTGCGTGGCGTCCCGGAATTGCTCTGGGTGCTGTTGATCTACTTCGGTACGGTCAACCTGATGCGTAGCCTCGGTGAGTTTTTCGGCAATCCCGACCTGCAACTCAGCGCCTTCGCCGCCGGCGTGATTGCGCTGGGCCTGTGCTTCGGCGCCTACGCCACGGAAGTGTTCCGCGGCGCGATCCTCGCCATTCCCAAGGGCCACCGTGAGGCCGGCGTGGCGCTGGGCCTGTCGAAATGGCGGATCTTCACCAAGCTGATCATGCCACAGATGTGGCGCATCGCCCTGCCCGGCCTGGGCAACCTGTTCATGATCCTGATGAAAGACACCGCGCTGGTGTCGGTGATCGGCCTGGAAGAAATCATGCGTCACGCGCAGATCGGCGTGACCGTGTCGAAACAACCGTTCACCTTCTATCTGGTGGCGGCGGTCATGTACCTCGGCCTGACGGTGCTGGCGATGACCGGCATGCACTTCCTGGAAAAACGCGCCGCTCGCGGCTTTGCGAGGAGCGCCTCATGAACTGGGAAGTGATCATCAAATGGCTGCCGAAACTGGCGCAGGGCGCGACCCTGACCCTGGAGCTGGTGGCGATTGCCGTGATTGCCGGCCTGTTGCTGGCCATTCCGCTGGGCATCGCCCGCTCCTCGAAGCTGTGGTACGTGCGCGCTTTGCCCTACGCCTACATCTTCTTTTTCCGTGGCACGCCGCTGCTGGTGCAACTGTTCCTCGTCTATTACGGCCTGGCGCAGTTCGATGCGGTGCGCAACAGCGCGCTGTGGCCTTACCTGCGCGATCCGTTCTGGTGCACTACCGCGACCATGACCCTACACACAGCGGCGTACATCGCCGAGATCCTGCGCGGCGCGATCCAGGCGATTCCGCCGGGCGAAATCGAGGCGGCGCGGGCGTTGGGCATGTCCAAGCCCAAGGCGATGTTCTACATCATGCTGCCGCGAGCGGCGCGCATCGGCCTGCCGGCCTACAGCAATGAAGTGATCCTGATGCTCAAGGCCAGCGCGCTGGCGAGCACCGTGACCCTGCTGGAACTGACCGGCATGGCCCGCACGATCATCGCCCGGACCTACCTGCCGGTGGAAATCTTTTTCGCCGCCGGCGTGTTCTATCTGCTGATGTCCTACGTGCTGGTGCGCGGCTTCAAGCTGCTGGAGCGCTGGTTGCGCGTCGATGCCTGCCAAGGGCGTTGAAACTTCCCACGTGCTGACGGGCGAGGCCCTACTCGCCCGCTTCACCGCGCTGGATGCTTTTCTGATTGAGCATCAGGCGCTGTGGAAACCTCGTCCGTTCACTCATCTTTCGCTCCCATGGGAAACCGCCTACCCCGAATTGGCTTCGTGGCTACGCGGACGATCGCTGGAAGATGCAGAGCGTGCACATAATCATCCCGCCGATCTCGCCGATGCCCCGGAGCCGTTCGCCTCATTGGCGGCATTGTCGATTGAGCTGAGCGCGGTTGGTGAGCTACCGGAGCATGCGCTGGAAACCCCAGGCCACCGATTGAATGTCGATGTGCCGGGGCGCAAGTGGCAGCAGATCGAGGCGTTCGCCAGTCGCTTGTCTTTTGCCTCGCAGCCGACGCACTGGCTGGACTGGTGTTCCGGCAAAGGACATCTGGGCCGACGCCTGTTGGGTACGGGGCAACAACTGACTTGTATCGAATACGATCCGGCGTTGGTCGCCAGTGGTCAGGCATTAAGTCAGCGCCATCATTTGCACGCCCTGCATGTCGAGCAGGATGTACTGGCGGCAGACGCAGCGAGCGTTATAAGTGCTCAGCACACCCCGGTCGCCCTGCATGCCTGCGGCGATCTGCATGTGCGCTTGATGCAACTGGCAAGCGCTGACGGATGTCAGCAGATGGCCATCGCCCCGTGCTGTTACAACCGGATTGATCGCAGCGAGTATCAGGCATTGTCCTGCGCCGGCATGCGATCCGCCCTACAGCTCTCGCTCGAAGATCTGGCACTGCCAATGAGCGAAACCGTCACCGCCGGTGCACGGGTCCGACGTCAGCGCGACACCTCCATGGCCCGACGTTTGGCCTTTGATCTGCTGCAACGACAAGTGCGCGGAGTAGACGAATACCTGCCCACCCCGTCCCTGCCCAGCGCCTGGCTGGAAAAAACCTTCGCCGATTACTGCCGCGATCTGGCTGCATTGAAGGAGTTATCCACAATCGGCACGCCGAACTGGCAGGCACTGGAAGCTGCCGGTTGGCAGCGATTGGCCGAAGTTCGCAACCTGGAATTACTGCGCGGACTGTTCCGACGACCGCTGGAGCTTTGGCTGAATCTTGATCGAGCCATTTTCCTCGCCGAACAGGGATACGTCGTACGCCTCGGCACCTTCTGCGACGCACCGCTGACTCCGCGTAATTTCCTGCTGTTGGCCGAGCGCGCTTGAAATCTTTACAGCCTGTGGATAACTCTGTTGATGGTTTTCCCGTGGATCCAATATTCACGGCCGTTAGACCGCTTAAACAGCATTGGTCATTTTTTGTTCATATTGATAAAAAACCTGTAAAACAGGGATTTGCGCACAAAATGAGAACGTGTCCACAAAATCCCCCGCAATACTGCAGTTGCGTCGATCCGTTGTGCATAAGCTTCCAATCAAAACGACATAAACGGGTGAAATGGGTGCTTGAACGGTGCAGAAATCCTGCCCTCACGCTCATTCTGGCTTGATCGCGTAGCACCTCGGTTTTGCGGCTAAAAACTCGGCGACACCACTCACGCCAAGCCTGATCCAGCGCCTGCGTAAAAATAGTCTGAATTCAGGGGTTTACAGAACCAGCCCAATCGCTATAATCGTCGCCCACACGCCGGTATAGCTCAGTTGGTAGAGCAACTGACTTGTAATCAGTAGGTCCCGGGTTCGACTCCTGGTGCCGGCACCATATTCAAAGCCCCGCAATGCGGGGCTTTGTCGTTTCTGGACCAAAAGAATTCTTCACGTCGAATAGTGAAAACGTCCACAAAGTGTCCACACTTGTTTTTCTATTTCCACAAACAGCGGCTATTTTCGCGAGGCGCCAGCATTCGCAGCCGTTAACGAGTAACCTATTTCCATTGCCGTCTGTAGCAGATCGGCTGCTTCCTGAAACAAATCAGGATTGTTGGTTCCGACAGCCAATCCTCCCCCCGGTATAACGTCCAACCTGACGCTGTCAGCAAACTGATGGAAACGCACAAGCTGCCCCGCTTCCTCGACAGTAAGTACTCCGAATCTCGTAAGATTAGCTTGATACACCCTGTTGAATTGGTTATCGATAAGGACTTCGTAAAATTCAGGCGCAACGTCGGAAGTCCGCTGTGCGGAAGCCTGCCGGCTAGCTAACGTAGCCTGCCTCTCACGGAGAGCATCAATAAAACCTCGTCGCTCAACAATTTCAACAAGAGCCGACACCTCTGCAAACAATGCAGCTTTAACGCTGGCACTCTCTCGCTCCGATTGCCTCTTCCAAAGTAACAACGGCGCTTTAATCGCCACTACGCCCGATACAAGAGCAACCACAATCGCAGTCCAGTTGGCCTTAGCCAAAGACTCCACTACCGGCGACCAATCAATCTCTCCCATCACCCACCTCCCGGCTGCCCGCCTCACCCACCGAAAGCGGATTCAAATTCACCACCTCCGCCAAATGCCCCGGACTAAAATGCGCATACCGCATCGTCATAGCCAACGAAGCATGCCCAAGCACCCGCTGTAACGTCAGAATATCCCCGCCATTCATCATGTAATGACTAGCAAACGTATGCCGCAAAACATGCGTCATCTGCCCGGCCGGCAGCTCCAACCCGATCCCCTCAACCGCCTCGCCGAACTTCTTGTAACAGTCACCGAATGGGATCGCCGCCCTGATCTTCTTCTGCAACTCCTTGCAGATTGGAATCGACCGGTTCTTTGATGACTTGGTGCGAGCGTAATGAATACGCCCGTCACGAACTTGGCGGCTCACCGTGGCTGCAGGTATGTCGTAGCGTTTGTGGACTTCGAAGGACAGGACGTAGGGCATTAGAAAATCCTTTTCTGTTGCCTAGGGCAACGGGCCGTAGGACGGGTATTTTTTAACAAATATCCCATGGGTGATCTGTAGGACTGCTTCGCATCTTTTCAGCCACCAAGCTGACCCGAGAGGAAGGAAGAAACCCGAGAACCCTGCATTGGCGGGTTTTTTCTGTAGGCAAAAAAAACCGCCTCAGCCGAAGCAGAGGCGGTTTCCCTCATCGGATCTTACAGATCGTCAAAGTAGTCTCGGAGCAGTTCGTAAACGTGATGAACACGTACACAAACCACCACGAAGTCCCACGTACGTCTGAACTTAGACATACTTGGCCCTCCCTAGGTTGGGCCAAACCTCCAGTACGCTTACCGGAACATGCGTACCTTTGGGGCGCTTACAGCAAGCATTCCCTGTGAGGCGGCTGGGCTTGGGTCCTCCCGAATCGAGCGGTCCGGCACGGGTTCCTAATCCGTGTCGGGAGGGCGTACATTCTCGCGCTTACCCGGCCAGCTTTAAAAAAGGTGACGAACGCGGAATGAGCCTATGTTAACCGAAAATCCGGGAGGAAATAGGCCAGCGCGGCACATCCAAGGAACACAACCGACAGACCGCCGTGCTTTTACCAGCCAACCGCCTAAAATCAAGGCCTGTGGTTGGAAAACGTCTACCGAACTGCCACTAATCGTAATTTATTGCATGGTGGTGCCACTGACAGTAAGCTTCACGAACAGCAAGCGTTCCCTGTGAACGAGCAAGCCCGGCTCCTAACCGGTATTGCGATGAAAAACCGCCCTCCTAAGGCGGTTTTTTTTTGGGCGTAGTTTTTGTTCACTATGCAGGCTCCTACACCATTCACTACTTTCATCAATTTGCTGTGGTCTACCATGAATAGCCACTTGCCATTACTATTTAGACCCTAGAGAGGGCTGGCTCCCTCTAATTCCAACGCTGGTAGCTCAAGGATAGAAAATGCTTCTTCAAGCCGATTTCGTCAAAGATTGGACAGCAGAATTACGGAGAATTATGACGGATGACTGGGCGATGGATGTTAGCCAGGTGTCTGAAACTGAGCTTCCTATACTGTTTTTTCACGCGGGTAAACGTCGAATTGAGCCTCGCCCACGCGTCATCAAGCTATCGGCATCTTTTGTCTGTCCGTCCGAGCTTGAGTCCGGATGGAATGCACTCAAGGCTAAGATTGAGAGCGGGGCAAACCTTGCGCCTCACCTAAGCCTAGGAATTGAGCGAGTCATGGGCAAGGATCCCTTACTTCTCGATTGGGGTGTTTACCATCTACATCTGGGTGAGTCGGTGCATCCAACGAACGGAAGCTTCGTTGACCGCACAGGGCCAGTAGTATTCGGATATCCTACAAAAGATGTCTTTCATGCAATTGGCATCTACCAACACGGCCAGTGGAACGACAGCTCTGTCATTGAAACTTTGAATTCCAACTGGCCAGAGCTTACCGGTACAGCAAAGCTCAGCGGGGTTCTGGGTGTAGCGCAGAATTACACCGACGACGACCGGAAGAAGCTCCGTGCCGCAGGCGTCAATGTCATCACGGCATTATCTGATGGAACATTCCTGGCATCTTTGGGGGGAGGGTACTCTACCAATGGTGTATCTATATCTGGCGTGAGGTCATCGGACCAACAGCAAGATAAGATGCTCAGAATTCAAGAGCAGGTTCACAACGCAGCTCACGAGATTGAAGCAGCTCTCATAGCCGAAGGTTACGATGGAACTCATGAGGTTCGTGCTCGTTTGAACTTTGCACCTGGCAAATGCTGGGTCTCCTTTGAAGGATTCAAACTCAAGCTGGAAGTTGAGTGATCCTTTCAATGCCTTGGTGCTTTTGACTTTGGATTGATCGACGAGGGCTCATTAGCCCTCTCGACATCACCAATAACGCACAAAGGCGCAACCCGCTATCAGCGTGATGAGGAGGATTGAGGCGAATTTGATGTCCCGCATAACTGGCATGAACTACTTCTCGAATGGCGCCGCAGCTTAATGCTAGATCCGCGACCCGTACAGATTTCCGGTCTTTCAAACCATTTCAAAGACATCATTCAGATGCTGATGAGCGCGGCGGTTTGCTGAACCAATCTAACGGCGTATCGTAATCCCAATAGCGTTTGTATGTGCAAATATCCTTTTTTCCGTGATTACGCCGATATCTTTCCGAATGCAAAAAAACAACTTCTTGATGTGTTATTCGCATGCGACTAGTTAGCCACGACCGTTCGTCGGATTTTTTTTGAATATAGGAAAAATAATAAAGTTTAGTGTACATATAGGTTGGCAAGACGCGACGACCAGCCAAGCCCAAGCAGAACGCGCGTTAGACCGAATGTACCTTATAGACGGGTGTAGGTTTAGCCGTTAAAAAAGACGAGGCCCGCGCGCGGCGGGCCTCAGGTAGACGCTTTCAGGTTGATATCCTTTCGGAAAACCTGTGGTAGCATCCTATTGCACCACTTAAAGCTGTACATCTTTGGATCTAGACAATTTGAAGGTTATGGCTCTGTGACTGGCTCGTCAAGCTAGATAACTTGTCAAAGTATCGTTAGTTACGATATTAGTTTAGCTAAACAATTCCGCTAGCTAAGATTGCTGATAGTAGAGACCTGCGATAATAGCGAGGCGAGCTACCAGGAAAGTGGGAAACTCCGCTACCTTTTCTACTAGGTGACGGTTTCTACTAACCTTTCTAGGTTACCAACATGAAGCTACTACTAAATCGGTATCTTCCTGAAGAGATGATTCGAGCGCTGCAGGCCGTCTATTGGTCAGTTCGCCTGGTTATTCTCGTTCGGGATATCTAATAGAGCAACGGCAGGGGCTTCGGCCCCTGCTTTCATTAGAAACCTATCTGCCCGTTATCCCTGCCGACACCACCAAGATTGCGCGTAAGCGCAACCATCGATGTACTTGATGCCGCTCAACACAAACCCAGTCACTGCCATACCTGCAAGCGTTGCATCTAGCAGCGGAGGTAGTGGATCGGGATCGAGTGGCATTCCCACCTCCACCCTGGCAACGTTCGCTGCACGGCCCAGTTCCTGACAGACCGATGAATTGACCATGACATTCCCCCTGATCGGTGGATACTGACGCCGCGCTTTGGGGTCGAGTGCGATACCGCGGTATCTCATTGGGGTGACCAGTACGCGCATGCCGGCCTCCCTACTCGTCACTGTCTATATCGAGCACCGCTTCAACGGCGAAAGCCAATGCCCCGTCTGCCAGCTCTAGCAATTCACTCAGCTCGTCGCTGTCGATGACCTTGTCTCGATGCATCGCATAAGCCCAGGCCAGCAATGTCTTGTGATGTGCACCTGGCTGTGTGAGCAGTGCGGGCTGATCCATCAGCATGGCTCGCCATTGTGAAAGTCCGGCTGGCTGGGGACGTGAAGCGTCCACAATCTGATGACCCATGGATCGATACCCTCAACAATTATACTGTATGCATAGACAGTATAATCATGCATTGTCTGGCCCATCTATTCCTGCCGACGAAACGACTAAGGGTAATCGGACATCAGAGATCCGATGCTTTCTCCCACAAAAAACCCGTTTCAGCCGAAGCAGAAACGGGTTTTTTGGTATTCGATCGCCTTACCCGGATTTGCTGGGCACATCCGTTGATTCGAAGACTCCTTCAAATGGATTGACGTGTATCCGTTTGCACATCTCAGAGTTCTTCCGGACGTAGACAACGTCCTGCTCCACTGGCCCGCACGTTGTGACCTTGGAGGTGTCAGCGAGCAGCGTGTAGGGAATGAAGGCGTCTGCCGGCTCGAATGTGAGAATACCCAGACCGAGTATTGATCCGACGAAAAAGATTTTCAGCCAAGGGAAATGCTCGATTTCATCCGGGTTGGTTTTCACAGGTTTGGAATAAAGAAACTGCAAGCCCATGCGCCCGTACATGACCAAGCCGATCAGAATCAAGGAGAAGGGTACGGAGTAAATAAATCCTCCTATTGTCGATGCGTAGCGGATGTTCTCAACCTCAATGCCGGTCCGCGCATTGATGACCTTTTCCGCGAGGATCTTGCAGCCGTACAAAACGACTGCTGTATAGAGAAGCGACGAAGGCCAGTTTTTTACGAAAACGTTGATTTTCTTACGATTGCTTACCGCGTAAACGGCACCGCCAAGAGGAACCACTGCGAGCACGATGAACGACACTTCTTCGTGGCTCAGGTACTTGCCCAAGAAGGGGATCAATAAATTTGCAAGGATCAATGCCGTGGTGAGTAACGTCAGTTTGATCAGTGCTTTACGTGACTCTGTCATACGCAGGATGTTTCCTTGTGCAAATTGCAGCTCGATACCCGTTTTACGCAAGCTCGTTATGGCACTGTCGATGAACATTTCGGTCTTACCAGACAATCGGAATTTGCCAATGATGCGTATGACTGGCTGCTTGCCGTATGCAGAAGACATTGATCGAAGACGTCACCGCGTTCATAGAAGGCAATGTAGGTGTTTAGCTCTCTTGAACCATCAGCGTGCGAACTGTATAGGGAGGTTACTGAAGACCGTAACACGATGATTTTCTGAAAACGATCCGGCAGTTGAAGCGTCTGATGCACATAAATAGAGGGAAATCACCAGCGCTGCACCAGGTAGGCGCCCTCAGGCTTGTTTACAATATTGAGGGCGCGGTGAACATTTTAATCGCCTTTCTCTTCACTCGCTTCGACACCACACCATTCACAGCTTTCGCCATAATTTGGGTCGTAAGCCTCAGTAGAAAGGATCTGTGAATCGCCTTTTTGCTTTTGGTCGGCTTCAACGCAATCATCACATAAGGTAACGGTTGGATACTGGTCCGCTGCGCTATCAGCGGCCATATCGCCATTCACGGTGCAAGTTTTCATAGATAGGTCTCCTTAAGGTGGTAAATCACTATAGCCTTCGTTTCTTTGTCCGCCAGAAGCAAAATCCTTGAATTTCAAGTGACTGAGCATCCTTAATAGGATGCCAAATGGAGGATTTGCAATATTTTGCTTTTCATTACGCACAATTTACTGATTTCGGTCACATTCGTGTTGAGATCGTTTCTAATCATTTTTTTTGCAGAAAATCGAATCAATCTTTACGGAGGAATTCATTGACGAATTCGTCAATTTTTGATAGATTTAACCCATCGAAGCGACTGACCAGATGAGATTGAGCGCTTCCCAGCGGTGAAAACCGTAATCGCGCAAGGCGGTTCGCAAGTGGTGTCTGGATCTGCTTTACCGAATCGAAAAAGGCGTCCATGGCGCCTTTTTTCGTTTTAAAGCGCTTTCTTTTGAAAATGTGCTCGATTGTCGGATTAATTCCTCTCTAGCAGAGAATTCATTGACGAATTCGTCAGTGTTCTCTACATTTAGCTCATCGAAGCGACTGACCAGATGAGATTGAGCGCTTCCCAGCGGCGAAAGCCGTAATCGCGCAAGGCGGTTCGTAAGTGGTGTCTGGATCTGCTTTACCAAATCGAAAAAGGCGCCCATGGCGCCTTTTTTCGTTTTTCGACACTAACGCTTGGTTGAGGTCGGTTGTCGCATGTAGACCTTACCGCACAGCAGCATGAATCCCATTTTGCCGAAAAGCTTCGGTGGCTTGTCGGTTTGGTGGTAAGCGCTTTCTACAACCAGATTCAAATCCTGCGGTCTGTCCTCTGCGGCCCTACGCACTTCAAAAAATACGTGGTAGGGGCCGCTGGGGTCTTGAATTGTCATGGAATAGGCCCAATTGCGCATCGCAGCTGTCTCGTGGACCTTTGCCTGAGGATGGTTCAATCCTTGAATAACCGCAGGTAAGACAAGCGAAAGTCGATAGCGGATCGCACAGAAAGTACGTTGCCGTTTAGCGCCATCCAGAATAATAGGCTCACCAGCAGGATGCATTGTTGCGTCGTAGCCCTGAGTGAAACAATGGCTCGAAAACGTGACATGCACTTGCAACTCACGTTTGGCCAGTTGGCTTTGGATCGCAAACGTGAACGGCTCAAGGTGAGAGAAATCGTAAGTCTGACCACCGATGGTCAGCGCTGGAAAATAGGCGGTCACATCGGTCTCCGTTCCGGCCAGTGCAGCAGTTTACTCCTACCTGCAGATGATCGTTAGCAGCAAGGGAGTCGCTTAAGCTGTTACCACATTATTACGAGATCTCATCCCAACTAGGTTCTACGCCATTGAAGCCAACACCGTGATGATCTCCTGGTGCTCGATCAGCCAGAAAAGAAACGACCCCCGCACCCCAAAGGTGGGGCCATACTGCCGTCCTTGAAAGCCCTACCCCGTCGATTTGAAGACACCCCCCTGTAGCTTCGGCGCTTTCAGATTGTGATAGCGACCATCCGCACGGGCTTTCACAAGGCATATTTCTGGATCGCATTGATAAAATCAGCCACAAACAAAAGAACGGAGAAAGGCACTTTTCTCCCTCCCGCCGACGGGGTCGTGTCGTTTTTTTTGAAAGCGCTGCGGGAGTGAAATTGAATCTTCAACCCAAGCTGGCTGAGTTATAGATGACGAAGGTCAACTTCATTTGATGCAAAGTATTGAAAATAAATGAAGAGACTTTGCACACTTACTCGAAAAACGTCGTTCCACTCCGTCCAGCGATATCACCTTATTTCGTTGGATAGAGATCAGAAAAAATTAGGACTTCGCCGTATTTTTTGAATCAGAACTCATCGGGAAACTGGCGAAAACTCTGAATCGTTTGGACTTCGAAGGGAGCCCGCAACCCTGGTGAATCAGGGGCTGCGGGAGTATGCGCAGTGTTCCAGCCGCTAAATTTGGCTTCAGAGAGATTTACTTCGTGTCAATCCGAGACTCAAACCTTTCGGAAGATTCTCAACGGATATCAGCGCTAGGTTGTCGGTAATAATTCGATCATCGTCCAGCAAGGCAAAAGAGGGAACCCACAAAAGAGCTTCTTTATCAAACTCATAGACAAGCTGCCGGCAAACCATTCCTCGAGCTTTTAGCCTAGAGGCTAAGCGCGCCGCTTGGCCGGCAGCACCTGCTGAAGCATCTAGAGCTGCATGAAGCTTTTTGACGTCAGTTCCCCTGTACAAGAATGAGATTTGACATCCCTCATAGAACGAGTGGAAGTCAATAATGGGGCTACGTCGCTCGGCCGCTCGACTAAGCAGGCGCTTTAACCAACCATGAATTCCTGCATATGAGGCTTTTCCCGCTTCAGAGGCGAATGCCTTCACGAAAGGGTTCCAGACAAGAATTACGTAAGGGATACCGATTCTGATCAACTCTTGCAGGGAATCGGCGGCATTATGAGAGAGCTCACCGCGCTCAATCTTGACAGGTGAGTCGTTGGCAACTTGGTTCAACCACTCTTCTTCAACCTCCCTTGGATCTGTTGCGATCTCGAGCCACATATCATCAGGTAGCGGAGGGAGCGTCTCAGGCGGTGGCACCAATGCTTGGTCATCAAGACCTAAATCACTAAAATTGAGGACATCCCCGCCCGCGTAATATCCGATCAGCGCGGCAACAAATTTTTGGCCCTCTTCGCTTTCGAACGACTCGCTTTCCAATACTTTTCCCTTGGGAAGTCCAGGATCGTGGTTATGAAGAAGGGTGAAAGGATTGCTATTGATCTGTGCGACCAGCCTATTCGGGTCGACGTCGACCTGAAGCTCTCCATGTTCATTGCGAGAGTCAGTCCAAATAACGGCGCGTACAATCTCGCCAAATTTCCCTAGAGCGTGGCGCCGCTCAGCTTCTTCCGCCCATCTAAGGGCAGCGGGCGTATCTTTCAAAAGGTCAGACATGGGTAACTCCGACGGTCGTTTATTGTCGATTGGTCAGGATAGGTCGTGATGACCATGATCCTAGATTTCTTTCAACTCACACCAGCAAAGAACGAGCATGCGCTTCCACAGGCACAAGCTATAGCGCGAGTTCGCAATTTTTTGTGCAAAACGACAGCCATTGCTAACGGCCCCCTAGCCCACTGACATAGCAGATGATCGTAGACGAAGATCTGTATCACACTGCGCGACTACGAGAACGGGAGCGAAAATCCTGTGCGTGAAACGTCCAAAAATTGTCCACACCTGAGAGGAATATATGAGATCTATTTCCCATAAGGTCCAGAAAATATTGGGTTCCGGCGTTTGCCCAGCGATAGCAAGATCTTTGTTTGGACTTGTAATCAGTAGGCCCCGGGGTCGACTCCTGGTGCCGGCACCATACAAAACGAAGCCCCTGCAGAAATGCAGGGGCTTTGTTGTTTCTGGCGTTTGGAACTCCCCAAAAGATTCCACATTGCAGCGACAAGGCCAGCGACGCCTTATCTCAATCAACAGACGAAGCCTTATCCCCGCGCTTCGAGCCGTTACAATTTCACATCAGCCCAACATTTACGGGTTCTCGCACCTACCTATAATGCACCCCAACACACCCGCCAAGCCTAGGTTGACCCAGTCAGCAAGCTCAAATCGTGCGGTTTTTTTTTGCCCGGAGAAAACTACATGAGGCCATTCGACAAGCCGGCCCTCAGCGTAGAACAGCAATTGGAACTGCTAAAGCAACGAGGCCTGCAAGTCGCCAACGACGACCGCGCCATGCGTTTCCTGGAAGTGGTCACGCTGTTTCGCCTGAGCCCCTACATGCGCCCTTTTCAGGAAACGAACCCTGAACACACCTTCAAGCCTGGTAGCACTCTGAAAGCAGTCGTCGACATCTACCGTTTCGATGGCTCATTGCGACGCATAACCATGGATGCTATCGAACGTGTCGAAGTCGCCATACGAGCGACTATCAGCAATCACATGTGCCCGAAGTACGGGCCTGACTGGATAGCTGATGCGTCAATCTTCTCCTCGTCATACTCACATTCGGATTTATTGCGGCCCCTGCGAGATCAACTGAGCAAGGAACGCAACAAACTTGGACGTGAAATTGATCGTATAAAAAAGAGCAGCCAAGCTGATCAGCTCCAGCAGCAGCGAATTGAAAATCGCACACGCGATAACTATTTTCGATTCTACGGATCGACCTATTCCCATCCCGAGTTGCCACCAGCCTAGGCTGTTCTGGAAGAACTGAGCCTTGGAACCGTGTCCACCCTGTTCAATGCCATAGGCAAAAGCGTCGACAAAAAAGCAATCGCGAGCAGATTCAATCTCCCCTTCGAGGTATTGGCCTCCTGGCTCCACACTCTGACTTTCATCCGAAACTGTTGCGCCCACCACTCTCGACTTTGGAACCGGGAGCTCTCCATTCGACCATCCTTACCTAAGGAATGGGTCATCCAAAATGCGCCTGGCGACCGGCCTCAGCCTAAGCAGCGGCTATATATAGTGCTGACGATGCTGGCGTATCTAACCGATTTGATCAGTCCAGACAGCCAGTGGAGGTTTCAGTTGGCTGAAATATTGGATCAGAGAGAGCCAGGTTATTTAAGACTTATGGGGTTTCCAGACGACTGGAAACATCAACCGCAATGGCGGTTGTAGAAAGAGACGCCAGCATTCTTGCTTTTGCCATTGCGCGCGGAGAAGTGGCAAGAGAGAGCGTTTTGCCTAACACCTTTCAAGCCTTCATCTGACGTACAGATTCCCGCAAGTCCTGCTGGAATTGCTCCAGTTCTTCGACCATCGCTGATTTCTCCTTCCAGTTGCTTAAGGCTACAGGCAAGTTGTCGAGCTTTGCCTTGGCGTAGGCAATGAGCAACCAAATCGAGCCGTCAAAAGGCGCACCATACGGCCCCGCCGTATAAACAAACCATAAACGCTTATGGGTAAAGATCGACGGTATGTATGGCGTTAAGCGTTGTGAAATCTGCTGTAACGAGAAGCCACCACTAGCCACCGTTGCTCATTCGACCCTCGCAAAGCTACCGTTCAGCTCGTCGCTGCCAATTCAGCGACCGGGCCTGATAACCCGGGTAAGATACAGGCGCACCAGCGCCCCAATTCACGTTTGCCGGCGCATTTTTTTGTCTGCATTACCGTGCAATGGCGGCTGTGCGTGGGAGATCTTCGGGTCTGCCGGGTTCCTGTATCTCCGGTTTATCAGCCCGCGCATAGCTGCCACCCATTCGCCTGATAACGAATTGGCAGCTCTCATTTGATACAGGGAGTTCACAAATGAATGCCATCGATCCATCCGTAATCCACCGCGCTACCACACCGGTCACCTCACTTCACGCCTTGGATACGGCAGGTGAAACGAAATGACCGACTACCTCGATTTGAAAACACCAGGCCTTACGCACTTTTCCTTCCAGGCCAATCAAGCGCTGTTCCGCACCAATCGTGGTGTGCCGGTAATAGCCGCCCTTTCTCACGCCTCCCACTTGCTTCACATCTCAAGATTGCTCACTGCGGACACTTCAGTCTCGCGCGATCCGGATCTTCACGCTTATGCCTCTCAGTACCTGCAGGAGTTAAGCAAGGCGCTGATCGACGATGTGGTGAAAGTACTGGATGCGCCAACAGTAAGCCATTGACGTAAACCGCCAATAAAAAGCCCTCGCGGTACTGCGAGGGCTTTTTGCGCTTCAAACCTGACTGATCTCAAACACAAACGAAATCCTGCGTTGACTCGCACTCCACACATAACGCAGATGTTTGCCCTGCTTCGGAATCGACACCGCTGGCGGCCGGAAAGCGGCGACACATTCGTGGCCCGGCAGGCGAACGCTGCTGTAGAGCATCCCCCACGATTCAGACTCACGCAGTTGTCGGGCAAACGCCTGGGATGGGCCATAGGCGTCTGGATCGGGTTGATGCAAATCGGGAAAGTCATCACGAACATCATGCAGCGGCTTAACCACACGATTGACGTAAGTGCGCATGGTCAACTCAAGATCCGCCTCGTTGGTGGCCGCGAGGAAACGTTCCTGGTGATAACAAGTCTCGGCGATAGCCGCAGCCTGGCTGCTGGCGGCGTAGTAGACGCCGAAGGTGCCATCGGTGAAGCGGCTGCTTTTGCCGATGTGGGTGAACGCCGCCATCACCGGGGTTGAACCGGGGCCGGAGAGTCGGTCTTCTGGACGCACGCGGGCGAGGACGCCGGCCTGCTCGATCAGGCGATCGTTGGTCAGTGCTTCCAGCGCGTAGGCGATTTCCAGGTCTTCGGGGTCGAGTACGTCTTCGAACAGCGCAATCGGCGGGAAGCTGCTGTTGACGATCCGGTAGGCCTTCGGCCATTGCGGCTCAGCCAGGGGCGGGGCCTTCAACCGCGCACCCCGTCGAGGTAGCGGCGCACGTCGGCGATATCGACCACCCTCCCCGCGAGCATGTAATCCAGCGCCGTTCGACCATTGAATGGCGCAGCCGTGTTTGGGCTGCTGACCCACGTATAAGCACGCTCGCGACTGTTGCTGAAGATGATGCTCAAGGCCTTGTGAATGCCCATCAGATACGAGATGCGCTCCAGCGTGTCGTGCGGCAGGCGAATATTCGGCGGCAGGTGTTTGTACTTGTAGAACGTGGTGTTGCCGACGCCACCAAGTAACGTGCGCTGCTGTTCGGCGTTGCAACCCCAGCGCTCCATGAGATTGAAGAAAAACTTCAGCGCGACGCGCCCGGCTTCGGGGACGTCGAGTTGTTCACGCGGGGTGAGGGCTGGGGATGAGGTAGGCATGATTGTCCTTCTTCGCAGATCCGCAAGCTGAGAGTAGTACAGATATGAATATTTTCAATAGAGTTATTCGTATACGAATAAAAATCCTCAAAACCCAGGTTGACATCTCAATGTTCGGTGGCAGAGAATCCGGCTCAAGAGCGCGAAACCGACTGCCTTCAGGTGGCAATAGTCGGCGTTAGGAACCCCGTTGATGACCTGAAAATCAGCGCTCGGGTGAGACCTCTTCTCCCCTGCTTGAGGGAGCACAATATCAAGCAACATTCATGTGAAGGGCAGCCTGAGAAGGCTGCCCTTTTTCGTTTGAGCTACCGGTAACGTCGATACAACAGCTCACCATGCCGATGCTTGTTTAAGCCTTTCTTGTCACAATTCATGAAATTCCAGAGTACGTTGCCGCGCTCAACATGAACCACCACCAGCATTTGGTATCTCGCGTTGTAAGCACCGATGAAAGAGAGTCGAAACGAGGCGTCATCGTAGGAAACCCGCCATATCTCTAACGGCCTCGTCAGGGTATCTCGCGCAAATTCGGTGAACCGCTCACGGGCATTCGGGCGCTTTTCCACCGTATGAAGCAAATGCTCGCGCTTCACCAAAATCGGCACATATGGCGTTTCGATCAGAACAGCATCAAGACCATGATCAAGTCCGAAGCCTCTGGCAACCTGCTCCCACGCTGCATTAAGACTCAGTTCACCTGGCAGCTCTCTAACCGCAGAAATCAGAAGGCCAGGGTCAATATCGCGAATATCCGGTAAGCCCAGATCTTTCCAGTTTTTTTGATCGGGTAACGCCCTGCTGCCCTGCAAACTCATGGCATCGACTCGCTAGCTTCGCGGATGCCGGCATTGCCTGGAAATCCATGGCCTCGGATCAAAAGTCCCGAAAATAACTACCTGATATTTCAGCCACTTGTGCATGGGCGGTAAATAAGCCCGTTCGCTCTTTTCTATAGGAGGCTTCCGACAACGGTGCAAAACAGTGGCGTTTCGGTGTGGGAAACATTCAAAAAAGCTGTAGTCCCGAGACGTAAAAAAATGCCCGACTCGTCCGAATCGGGCACTTTTCTTGACCCCAATCACCCCCACGTCATCAAAAATCCCGATCCTGTGTCAGCTTCCAGCCATCGGCGGGGACATCAATTCGCTACTAAACCCGCGACAACTATGCTCAGGTGCTGGAATATAGCCGGCATATGACGCCGGATCGGCAGTCTCGTAAACAACAATACCCAGCCCACTTCAGAGGGCATTACCCATGGATAGCAGAACCTTACGCAACCTCATGCGCATCGTGCAGACCGGCTCGTTGTCGGCCGCAGCCGAGCATTCGTGCCTGACTGTGCAGGCCTTGGCCGCGCAGTTGAACAAGGTCGAAGAGCAGTTCGGTTTCCGCTTGTTTCGACGTTCCAACAAAGGGCTGACGCTGACGCCGCAAGGCACGGAGCTGACGCCCTACATGGACAAAGTGCTGATTGCCACGCGACAGATGGAAGAAAAGGTCGAGGCGCTCAAGGTACCCGGCCAGCGCACATTGAAGGTTGCGTTGAACAACACGTTGTCGTCTGACTTCAACCGGCGAATGATCGGACGCCTGATTGAGGTGTTTCCCGATTACCAGATGGAATTCAGCTACGCCGAGTCGATGGAAAACCTCAGCAAGCTGAAGAATGAGGACTTTGACCTCGCGGTGCTGATCGGCCCGCAGCGGCCGGGTTTGCCGAGCATTGTTTTGCCGGATGTGCAGGTGCAGGTGGTCGGTGCCCATTGCGGGCAGGAAAACGATCCACTGACGTTGCTGGGCAACAAGTTTCAGGTGCGTCCTGCGGAAGATTGTCCGTATTCCCACAGTTTCCTGCGTTTTCTCGACGCCGGACTGGGCAATCACGAGAACGGTCAACGCATGGTCTATTCCTGCAGCGAAACCCTGACCCTGTCGCTGATCACGCAGATGGACGCGGTGGGCATGGTGGGCATGGTGTCTCGTGAGGCCGCGCAAAAGAACGGCCTGACGATTTTCCCCGGATTCGAGGATTTCCTCGAAGTGCGTCTGGCGGTGAACAACCCGAACCTGTCGGGGCAGGCCCTGAATGACGTGGTCGATCTGCCGCTACATGAACGAGCCGAGCGCAATGTACGCAGCCGTCCCAACCGCCACACTGAGAAAGAGGTTTTTGCTGAAATACGCACATAACAACGTCGGAATGGCTGCATAAAATTCCGGGCGATCGAGCTGTAGGTGCTGATCCTTGATCAACAAGGGTGTCAGGCTGATCGCAGCGACGATCGCCACCGGCAGGTATTCCAGCGCCCGCGCAACGAACGGCGGCCAGTGCTCGGTGTTGACTTGCAGCGGCAGCGCGCGTGGCAGGAAGGTCACGGCCATCATCAGCGCGACCACCAGAATCAGGAACGTTTGGTCAGGCATACACCCACTCCGCAGCCCACGAACGTGGCGATGAAAACGTTGAACGGCGAAGTACCGACCAGGCTCAGCGCGCCCATGCAGGCGACGGCAGCTGCTGCGGCGATGAGTTTGTTGCGGGTGTTGCACAGCGACACCAGCACGTAGAGCATCATCGCGGTCAGTGCGTAGTCGAGCTGATATTTGATCAGGTGCGATGCATATTGCGCGCAGACAGCGCCCAACAATCCGCCCAGCACCCAAGAGGTGTGGCAGAACAGGTTGAAGCCGATCAGGTAACGAATGTTGACCGGCGCGCCGGTGCCCAGTTTGACGCTGTGGAACGCGAAGGACTCGTCGGTCAGGCCACCGGCGTAAGCCCAGCGCTCCATGCGGCTGAGCCCCAATGCGCGCAAGGCCTTGGCCATGTACACCGACATCAGCATGTGCCGCGCATTGATCAGGAAGGTGGTCAGCACGATGGTGGTCAGCGAAGCGCCGCTGGAGATCAGCGCCAGTGCGGCGAATTGCGAAGCGCCGGCGTAGACGAACAAGCACATCGCCACCGGCAGCCACATCGGCAGCCCGGCGTTGACCGCCATCAGCCCGAACACGAACGACACCGTGAAGTAACCGGCCACCACCGGGCTGGCTTCGGCAAACGTGCGCGATGGCTGATGAGCAGCCATCAGCGGCGCACTGCCGGACGTTTCATTCATAGATCCCTCTCAAATGTCCGCTCGCCGTGGGGTTCGCAAAAACCCTGGGCAGTCCAGAATCGCTTGCCCGCGAGGTTAGCATCGTCGACGAACAGAAACATCCGTAATACACCGACCCGTTTCATGTCGGATGACGCCGCTTCCACCAACCGCTGGCCGACGCCCTGACTGCGATAGCGTGGGCTGACCGCCAAGTGGTTGATGGTGCCGCGACTACCGAGCATGCCGCCGAGCACCGCACCGACGATTTCGCCTTCGACGTCGAAGGCCAGATAGGCCGTGGTGGTCTTCTGGATCAATACACCGCGCAGGCATTTGGCGTCCTGCCATTCGCAGAACGACACTTCGTCGAACTGCCGGAAGAAGCGCTCCATGCGCTGCGCGTCCTTGGCGGTGGCGCGTCGCAGCACCACCGGCGTCGAGCACTCGACGCCATCGATTGGGGTGATCTGATTAGCGAACAATGTCGAAAGCGGTCCCGGGCCGCGAGAAGGAAATCGCCAGAATCTGCCGGTACGCCATGGCATGCGTGTGGGTGTTGCGCGCCGGAGTCACGTAATGGCGCATGTCGCGATCAAGGAAGTACGTGGTGTCGAGGATTTCCTTGTAGGTGGTCGACGCCAGTTGATGCTCGTGAACATCGTACAAACGGCTTTCCGCGCCCTCGACGTTGTTGCGCCCCCAGAAGTGCACACCACTGAACGGATAGCCGTCGCAGTGAATCCCTTCCGGGGTGATTTCCAGTTGCTTGCCGGGTTTGATCTCGATGCGGATCTGATGAATCTGGCACTGCCAAATCTCATCGTGCAATTCTTCCGGCAACACGCTTTTGTACACTTCAAAATCGGTGTCGATCAGGCTGCGCATTACCGGCGAAGTGATCACTTCATCAGAGAAGTCCTGAAAGTGCCGCACAACACCGCCCACGTAGGCGTTGTTCTCTTTCGACTGCACGTACGCGCGATGCTCGAGTTGCTTCAATTCACGTGTTTTCGGGTTGTACTCGAAGTCGCTGTAACGACGGTAACGCATGCCGGCTTCGGCCTGACCGTAATAACTGTCTGGCTCCATGTTTTCCCAACTTTTGGTCAGTCTGACGAAGTCGGCAAAATGACCGTAGAGATTGAAGTCACCACCCTGGACGTTGACATATTTGTCGCGCCGTAGCGATTCGCCCACTTCTCTGTTCAAAACGATCATTACCAAATTCTCCGCTGCGTTGAGCGGCCTAATCTATTAGGTGGAGAATTTGCGTCCATGAGAAAGAATTTCAGGCATTTAAAGCCCTGCTTGAAACGGTACTTGAAGACGCTTCAAAACAACTTTTACGTGACAAAAACACGGGTTTTTTACGGTTTTTGCGAAAAAGACGTCGAAAAAAAACCCCGAGCCAGTCGGGGTTTTCTCATGTTTCTTACACCGGATCGTTCATCAGAAGATGTTGATCGGGTAGTCCACGAACACACGCACTTCGTTGCCGCTGCTGTTGTAGTCGGCGGATTTCTGCGACACGCGCAGAATCGAGCTGCGCAGTTTCACGCTAAGGTCTTTCGCCGGACCGCTTTGCACGACGTATTTGACCTGGTTGAAGATCTCACGCTCGGTGCCGCCACTGCTGGTGTCGGTGGTGATGTTGTCGCCACGCACGTAAGCAAAGTTGTAGCTCAGGCCAGGTACGCCAAAGGCACCGAAGTCCAGGCCGTAGCCCAGTTGCCAGCTGCGCTCGTCTTCAGCGTTGAAGTCCGACCAGTACGAGTTGGCCAGGTAAATGGTGTTGCCACCGTCGCCCTGACGACGACCATCGTTCTGATAACCGCCGTACGGATAACCCAGATTGCTGTCACCGGTACTGCGCTGGTGCGCCACGGTGAACGAGTGCGGGCCGGTGGCGAATGTGGCCGCCAGGCTCCAGATCTTGTTGTCCTGGCCGCCGGTGTTCTTGATGTCGGCATAGGACTTGTCGAGCTTGGTGCGATAGCCGTTGAAGTCCAGGGTCAGGGACTGATCCTTGTCGATCGGGAACACGTAGTTGGCGTTCACGTACTGCTTCTTCATGACGTCTTCAACGTCGGAAGCGTACAACGCCGCCTTGAACTGTTCGGTGAACTGGTAGCTACCGCCCAACACGTTGATCGACTTCAGACCACCGCTGTCACGGCCTTCAGCGCTTTTACGCGATTCGGCGGTGAAACGACCGGCGTCCAGTTGCAGGCCTTTGATCTCTTTGGAGGTAATCAAGGTACCGGTGTAGCTTTCCGGCAGCAGACGCGAGTTATCGTAGTTCAGCACCGGCAGGGCCGGCATCTGGTCGCCGTAGGTCAGCACGGTGTTGGACACGCGGAATTTGACCGCAGCGCCACCCTTGGACAGGTCGTCAGCCGCATTGCCGCTGTCACCCTGTTTGAAGAAGTCGATACCACCGGCGCCGCTGCGGCCCTTGCCGCCATCCAGACGCAGTGCGTAAAGACCGAAAGCATCGACACCCACACCAACGGTGCCTTGGGTGAAACCGGAAGAGAACGTACCGATGGCCGCCTGGCCCCACTCGGCTCTGTCCGGATTGCCGTCTTTGTAATCACGATTGATGTAGGCATTGCGCAGCAGCACTTTCAGGCTGCTGTCTTCTACAAAACCCTTGGATTCGGCCTGGCCGTCAGCCATTGCCGAAGTGGCACTCAACATCCCCAGTGCGATCAGACTGATTCGCTTGTTCAACATTTTGTTTTCCTTATTACGGGTTGAAACGCGCTGTGTCGAACGGCTGAAACGGCGCTATTGCACTCTTTTTTCACCCCGAAACAAAAAGACCCGCCCACGGCAAAACCGTGTCGGGCCCTTTTATTATTTTTGAGTCATGGCGGTTGGCCACAGGCGTTGGGCCGAATCGTAGCCGCGCCCTCAATAATGTGTCAATTTCAAGAATCGTCTTTAAATAGGTAAAAATCGTCTAAGAATCGTAAATTTTGCGATAGCGTATTGCTCGGAAATGCGCTCAGCCAGTGAATCCAGTGCGATTACGCGCAACCGTCGAGACCGCATTGCGCGGGGGATTGCCCCGACTCAACAGTGACAACCGCTTGCCCCAACCAGTCGGCGAAGGCCTGCGGTTTGCCAAGCCAGGGGCTGATGTCGATCAAGGTGAATTGCCCGTCCCGCTCCAGCGCCAATGTCGGAAATCCCTGGCCACCCAGTTGTGCCAAGAGTTCTCGGCTGGCTTTTACATGCGCTGTCGTATCAACGGATTTAAACGCAGCCGCGAAGATGTCACGGGTGTAGCCCAACTCACGGGCGAGTTCGAAAAGTACGGATTCATCGGCAATCCGCCGTCCTTCCACGTAATGCGCCGTCTGCAAACGTCCGAGCATCTGCAAACCGCGACCGTCGATGGACTCTGCCGCCATCACCGCCGCAATCGGCGGCGTCGAATCGAAGACCGCCGCGTGATCACGCAGCAGACCTTCGAAATACGCTTCGCCAAAGGGTTGTCCGGTGTATTCGGCAATGCGCCGGTCGTGGGGCATGACGTAATCACGCAGTTGCGGCGAAACGCGCTGGCGATTCACGCCGCTCATCATTCCGCCCGCATGGGCAACGACCGGCAACACTTGCTGCGCCGCTTGCACCAGCGGTTTGGCACCGTAGCACCAGCCGCACAATGGATCGTAAATGTAGTGAAGGATCATGGGAGAACTCCGGCAACAAAGTAGAAATATTCGATGCCGGCAGACTATTCCTACGCGTGTTGGGGAAAAACGCCGGAATGGCTCTCAGACTGTTTCGAGAATCGGTCGAATGGATCGACCGGTCAGGATGTATCGAAATCGACATAAATTGAAACAATCTGACAGGGGAACTTCTCAGGAATAAATTACGGGAGCAAATGCAAAGCATTACCATTCGCGCGTTTGAATTTCCTTACCCTTTCGGATGCGCTTTTCCATGCCTGCCCCGTTCCGCCTCACGCCTGTCACCCTTGGATTGTCTGCCTTTCTGTCCAGCGGTTTTGCTTACTCCGCCACCGAACTGCCCGCCACCGCGATCAGCGCCGAAGAACAAGCCGAGGACCCGCGCGTCAAGATCAGCAACACCGCGACTCGCACCTCCACCCCGGTGCGTTACGTGCCGCAGGCCATCGACTCGATCAAGACCACGAATGTCGCCGACTACGGCACCAATGACATCGGTGACGCCCTGAGCGGCATTCCCAACGTCAGCAGCAGCGCCGACACGCGCTTCGACAGTCTGCGTATCCGCGGCTTCGACGCCAGCAACGACTTCTATCTGGACGGCATTCGCGACGACAGCCAGTACAAGCGCGACCTGCACAACATCGAGCGGGTCGAAGTGCTCAAAGGTCCGGCGGCGGTACTTTACGGCCGTGGCAGCCAGGGCGGGATCGTCAACCGCGTGAGCAAGCTGCCCGAGTTCGGTCGTCGTTCGACCATCGAGGCCCAAGGCGGCAGCGACGACCTGCGCAGCCTGTACGCCGACCTCAGCACCGACCCCAGCGAAAACCTCAGCCTGCGCCTGAACATGGGCAACATGGATGAAAACAGCTTCCGCGACGGCGTCAGCGGCAACCGCCAGCTGTTCGCGCCGTCGATGAGCTGGCAACTGACCCCAGACTTGAACTGGCTGGTGCAATACGAATACAGCCGCTACAACCGCACACCGGATCGCGGCATTCCCGGTGTGAATGGCCGCCCGGCGGATGTCGGTCGCGACACCACCTACGGCAACGATCACGATTTCATCGACGACAAGGCGCAGTCCCTGCGCTCGAAACTCACCTACGAGATCAGCGACAACTGGCAGCTGCGCCAGACCCTCGGCGTGTTCAAGCTCGACAGCGATTTCGACAACACCTACCTGACCAGCTTCGATCCGAAAACCAACAAGGTCGCGCGCCAGCACTGGCAGCAGAATCTGACCACCCGCAACGTCTACAACAACCTTGAGCTGGAAGGCGGTTTCGATACCTTTGGTCTTGAGCATCGCCTGCTGACCGGCGTCGAGATCGGCAGCCAGCGCCGTGATCCGAAGTTGTACAACGCCGCGACTGGCAAGACCCCAGGCGCACAACCGGTGCCATCGCTCGACCTGTTCAACCCCAACCGCGAGCTCCGTCACACCGGCAGCATGCAGGTGTTCAGCGACAGCCACACCGAAGTCGAAAGCCGCGCGGTGTACGTGCAGGATCAGTTGCGTCTGAACGATCAATGGCAACTTCTGGCCGGCTTGCGCTACGACACGTTCGATATCGAGTCGACCAACCAGCTCAAGAACCTCACTGAGGATCGCGACAGCCACAGCACCAGCCCGCGCTTCGGGATTGTCTGGACGCCACTGCAGAATCATTCGTTCTATGCCTCGTGGTCGAAGACCTTCTCGCCCGTCGGCGGCGGCCTGATCGGCATCACCCCGGGGGCTGCCGGCAATAGCAACGACTTGAGTCCGGAGCTGACCAAACAGAAAGAAATCGGCGTGAAAAGCGACTGGCTGGATGATCGCTTGAGCACCACGCTGGCGGTCTACGACCTGGAACTCTACAACCGCCGTACCAGCGACCCGAACGATCCGACCCTGACCGTCATGACCGGTCTTCAGCGTTCGCGCGGTATCGAGTTGACCGCTACCGGCAAACTGGTCGGCAACTGGTACATGCGCGGTGGCGTCGGCGTGCAAGACACCACCATCGAGAAGGATAACAACGGCCTGGAAGGCAAACGCGTCAACAACGTGGCCAAACACAACGGCAGCCTGTTCCTGACCTGGAAACCGGAGATGGGCTGGTACGGCGAAACCGGTCTGACCCTGGTCGGCCAGCGTTATGCCGACAACGCCAACACCACCGTGCTGCCGGGTTACGGCCGCTGGGATGCGCTGGTCGGCTACCGTTTCAAGGACTGGGACTTGCGCGCGGCACTGAACAACATCACCGACCGCGAGTATTACGCCTCGGCCACCAGCCAATATCAGATCCAGCCAGGCGCACCGCGCAGCGTGGTGATGACCGGTACCTACAGTTTCTGAATGCACACAAATCCTGTGGGAGGGGGCTTGCTCCCGAAGGCGTCGTGTCAGGCAACACCATCGTCACTGACTGATTGCATTCGGGAGCAAGCCCCCTCCCACAGGTTCAATGTTCGCAATGGTTTTTGTGTCGTGCATAAAAAAGCGCCGCCATCCCGGCAGCGCTTTTACCAATCCCTGTTGTTTTTCTTATCCTTCCATCACAGCCCATAACGCTTCCAGTTCGGCCTCGCTGAACAGGCCAGCGGGGTAGCGCTCGATCATCATCCGGCGCGGATCAGGTTCCCTGATCTGACGCGTTCCATTGGACTTCAAAAAGTGCGCGACAATCTGGAGCGATTCGCCGTTGACGGCCATGGGATGCAAAGTCCGCTCGCTGACTACGTTCACTTCGGCGTTCATTTCAGCGCTCTCTCCCCGTTCGTGAGCGGCTAAGTTATCCAAGGTATATGACAGAACTGTTGAAGTTCCCCCCTCTCCCTAGTGCACTTTGTCCGATACAAGAGCTATGCCAAGGTTTCCGATTTGTCGACAGGCGGATACAAACAAGCCCGCAGTCCAACAGGGCCGCGGGCTTGTTTGAATGTGTAGCAAGCTAATCTTTGCCTGGCCGATTTATGAATCAACTCAAGCTGTTACGTCTCAACTCACTCTTTGTGCGGGGCTGGCTGTTGTTGGGTAAGGCAGTGGATATTGCCGCCGCCCAGTAACAGTTCACGGCCCGGCACCATCACCACTTCGTGCTGCGGGAACAGCTTCTGCAGGATTTCCCGCGCAGGCGCGTCCATCGGATCGTCGAAGCTCGGCGCGATGATGCCGCCGTTGACGATCAGGAAATTCACGTAGGAACCGGCCAGGCGCACGGAAGGGTTGCGCTCCTGCGTACCGTCGACCGGATCGACACCGGCGCACTCCTCTTCGGTCGCGTACAGCGGCCCCGGAATCGGCATCTTGTGCACCGTGAACGGGCGCCCCTTGGCGTCGGTGCTGCTTTGCAGCACGTTCATCGCCGCCTGGCAGCGCGGGTAGTTCGGATCCTGCGGATCGTCGGTCCACGCCAGCAGCACTTCGCCCGGGCGCACGTAGCAGCAGAAGTTATCCACATGACCGTCGGTTTCGTCGTTGAACAGACCATCCGGCAGCCAGATGATCTTATCCACCGACAGATTGTCGCGCAGCACCGCTTCGATCTCTTCGCGGCCCAGGTGCGGGTTGCGGTTGTGATTGAGCAGGCACTCTTCAGTAGTGATCAGCGTGCCTTCGCCGTCGACGTGAATCGAACCGCCTTCAAGCACAAAACCTTCGGTGCGATAACGCGGGCTGCGCTCGATTTCGAGAATCTTGCCACCGACCTGCGAATCACGGTTCCACGGCGAATACAGACCGCCTTCAAAACCACCCCATGAGTTGAAGTCCCAGTTCACACCGCGCACTTCGCCGCTGTTGTTGATGACGAACGTCGGGCCGGTATCACGTACCCAGGCATCATCGCTGGACATCTCGACCACGCGGATATTCGGCACATCGAGACGTGCGCGTGCGTTCTCGTACTGACCGGCCGACACGGCAACCGTCACCGGTTCAAAACGGGCGATGGCCTTGGCCACTGCAACGTGCGCGGCCTGCGCCGGCTTGCCACCCAGGCGCCAGTTGTCCGGACGCTCAGGCCAGATCATCCAGGTCTGGGTCTGCGGCGCCCACTCGGCCGGCATGTAGAAGCCATCGTCACGCGGGGTACTTTTCAAAGTGGTCATCGGATCAGGACTCCAGGGAACCGTCGAAGGGTTGCAAAGCGATGGCGACTTTATAACCGATAAATATCGTATTTTAAATGCTTTAAAATGACGCTCGTCTAAAAAAAACAGTTAAATACCGATACAAATCGAATTAGCACTGCCCCCCCATGTGGGAGCGGGCTTGCTCGCGAAGGCGGCACATCCGTCGATATCACCTTTGAATGAAGAACCGTATTCGCGAGCAAGCC